>JAKAMV010000113.1 GCA_021812735.1 Chloroflexota bacterium
GGCGTTGGCGGCATCCACCATCGGGCCGACATCGGTGTCGGGGTCCATCGGGTCGCCCACCTTGAGCGCCGCCGCGGCAGCCGTGAACTTGCCCATGAACTGGTCCCAGACGGCCTCGTGCACGAACACGCGCTGGACGCTGATGCAGGTCTGGCCGGAGTAGGCGAACGACCCTGTGACCGCGCGCTTGACCGCCCAGTCGATGTTCGCGGAGCGGTCGACGATGAGGCCCGCGTTGCCGCCCAGCTCGAGCACCACCTTCTTCTTGCCGGCGCGACCCTTCATGCGCCAGCCCACCGCGGGCGAGCCGGTGAAGGTGAGGAGCTTGAAGCGGTCGTCCCCGACCATCTTGTCGCCCATCTCGCGGGTCATCGGCAGGATGCTGACCATGCCCGCCGGTACCCCCACCTCCTCGATCAGCTCCGCCAGGCGGAGCATGACGAGGGGATCCTTTGAGGCGGGCTTCAGGACGATCGGGTTGCCCGAGGCGATCGCCGGCGCGAGCTTGTGGACCGCCAGGTTGAGTGGGAAGTTGAAGGGGCTGATGCCCGCGATCGGCCCGATCGGGAACCTCCGCGTCAGGCCCACGCGCTCCCTCGAGCTCGGCATGAGGTCGAGCGGGATGACCTCGCCGTGCATCCGCTCGGCCTCGTCGGCGCCGAGGCGGAACACGAGCGACGCCCGGTCCACCTCCACGCGCGCGTCGCGGATGGGCTTGCCCGCCTCGGCCACGATGATCTCGGCGAGCTCGTCGCGGTGTGCGGCGACCTTGGCCGCCAGGTCGCGGAGGATGCGCCCGCGCTCGTAGGACGGCAGCTTGCGGCTCACCTCGAAGGCGCGCTCGGCGGCAGTGACCGCCGCGTCATACTGCTCGGGCGTGGCCAGATAGGTGCGCCCGACCTCCGCGCCGGTGGCCGGGTTGTCCACCACCAGGACGTCAGGCGAGTCCACCCACTCGCCGGCGAGGAAGATCCTGTGTGGGGTGGTTCCTACGGTCACGGTCATGGCGGGCTCCTGCGGGACGGCATGGCGCTGGAGCCGCGATTCTACGGCGACCGCGCGAATTCCGAGTCCATCCGTCGGGATTGTCCCGCAGTGCGGCCGGGCGGGCCACAGGTGCGCCGGAGCCGCGGGCCGGCGATGGGCCAACTGGGCCTCGACTGACGCTGAGTCGAGTGGGTGCGGCTGGCCTCGTCATGCCGCCGGGGCGGCCTGATGGCGTACGGCGCGGAGTCAGGTGGGCATCAGATCGACGGCTGACCGTGCGCGGCCACGCCCCAGCCCGCGGTTTGGCGGGCGGGCCCGCGCTCGCTCGCCGCCGCGCCGAGTCCAAGCCGACTCGCGGCGGCACGGGGGCGCCGGGGGCGGGGGGCGGAAGGGGCGGGCGGCGGAGGCGGGGGACGCGGGAGACGACGTGGGCGGAGGGGCCATGGGCCCCGGGGCGCGGGCCGGACTTGCGCGCGTTCGAGCCCGCGCTTCGTGTGCGTTTCCACAGAAGCGGCGGCCTCGTCACGGAACCGACAGGAAGGACCGACGAGCGTTCTGCGCTGGCGGCCCTTCCCGGGCCGACAGCGCAGAACGGAGCGTTGCTTGCGGAAGAACCTCATCGCATCCGGGGCCGTTGCCGGTGCCCTCCTGCTGGGGAGCGCCGGGGCGGCCCTCGTCCTTCCGAACATCGCCGCCGCGGCAGGCCCGACGGCGGCCCCGCCCGCCAGCCCGTCGGCCTCCGGGGAACCCTCGGGCGACCGCGGCTGGCGCGGCGGCCGCGGCTTCGGCGGCGGTCCCAGCGAGGCCGTCTCCGACGCCTCGGTGGCGGCCAAGGCCATCGGCATCTCGGAATCCGACCTGACGACCGCCCTCGCGGGCGGCCAGACGATCGCCGGGGTGGCGAAGGCTCACGGTGTGGACGTCCAGACGGTCATCGACGCGCTTGTCGCGGACAAGAAGGACGAGGTCGCCGCGGCCCTCAAGGCCGGGACGATCACCCAGGCCCGGACCGACCAGGAACTCGCCAACGCGACCCACTTCGTCACCGCCCAGGTGAACGGGACCAGCTTCGGCCCCGGCGGCCGCGGCGGACCGGACGGCGCGTCCTGCGGGCACGGGCACGGCCGGGTGGGCGGTCAGGGCGGCGGCAACGGCACCCCGAGCAGCGGCCCGGCTGCCAGCCCGTCAACGGGGACCGGAACCAGCGGCTGACCGACGTCAGCCGCAGCCCCCGGGGCGCGGCATGCCGCCCGCCTCGGGGGCAGACCGGCCCCAACCGCCGGGATGCGACGCTCCTCGGGTCGGCTACTCCTCCGCGGCCCTCGGGTAGGTCCCAAGGATCCGGACCAGCTCGGTCTCCTCGGCCAGCGCCTCCAGCGCCGCCGCACAGGCAGGCTCAGCCGGGTCGCCATCGAGGTCCACCCAGAACACGTACTCCCAGCGCGCCCCCCGCTCGGTCCAGGGCCGCGACTCCAGGCGCCACAGGTTGATGCCGCGGGTGGCGAACGCCCCGAGCGAGCGGTACAGCGAGCCGGGGACGTTGCGGACCGCGAACACCAGCGACGTCCTCGGAGCGCCCCAGACCGCGTCGGGCCGGGCCGCCGCGCGGACCGCAGCCTCCTCGCCCCGCCGGGCCAGCACCGCGAACCGGGTGCGGTTGTCGTCGCCGGTCTGGATTCCGTCGGCAACGACCGCGAGGCCGTAGATCGGCGCCACGCGCGCCGAGGCGACGGCCGCGGCGCCGTGCTCGCGGCGGTCGGCGATCCCCTTGGCCGCGCCCGCGGTGTTGTACGCGGTTTCGACGGTCCACGGCCGCGAGCGCAGGAACTCGTCCGCCTGGGCAAGGGCTGCAGAGATGGAGTAGACGCGCTCGATCGTCTCCACGCGCTCGCCGGGCAGCGCCAGCAGCGCCAGCCGAACCGGCACGGTCACCTCACCCGCGATGGGCAGGTCGAACGCCCACAGCAGGTCGAGGTTCTCGCGGATGGTCCCCAGCAGCGAGCTCTCGACGGGCACCACCCCAGCGTCCGCCGTCCTGTCGCGGACGGCCTCGAACACGGCCCGGAACGACGCCAGCGGCAGCGGCTCGGCATCGGCGAAGAATTGCAGGACGGCGTCCTCCGCGAATGCACCGGGCTCGCCCGAGTAGGCGACCCGGGTCCGGCCGGCATCGGAGCCGGCGACTGCAGGTCCTGCGCCCGCGTCCGGCGCGCCGGCGCTCAGCGGTTGAACCACGCGGTCGTGTCGATCGTGCGGCCGTGGATGTACTCGGCGTCGGCCGCGCCGGGCGCATCGTCGCCGACTGACGTGCCGAGGCGCGCCGCGGCGTCCTCGGCCGCCCCCGTCCACGCCCCGGCGTCGAACATCGCATTGAGCGCCTCGACGTAGGCCTCGACGGACGCCGCGATGATGTTGGTCGACGCCACCTCCCCGACGAAGCGGCCGGTGGCGCGATCGCCCTCGGCGGCGAGCGGCGGCGCGATCTGCACCGTGACGCGGCCCTCGGCGTCGGGACCCTCGGCCAGGGCGTGGACGTCGTAGGCGAGCAGCAGTGGCGTCCCGCCGAGCACCTCGGCAAGCGCGTGGTTGACGGCCAAGAGGAGTGCATCGACGGCGCCGTTGCCCTCGGCGGACGCCTGCCAGTCGCGGCCAGCGCCGTGCAGCACGACGGCCGCCCGGCTGTTGACGCTGCTCCCCGACGTCACCGTCCAGCGCACGAGTCGGAGGGGTGCCCGGGTGGCGTCGCTCATCCCGCCTCTCCTTCCTCGTGCCCGTTGGTGGTCGTGAAGTGGCGCTCGTCGCGCCGCCGGAGCTCCGCTCCGGACTTCCAGACCGCGTACTCGAGCGAGTCGGCGAGCGCCTGCGCCGAGGCCGCGATGATGTTGGTGTCGCTCCCCATGGTGGACCACGTGCGCGAGCCGTCCTGCGAGTCGATGATGACGCGCGTCTTGGCTGCTGTCGCGGTGGCCCCGTCGAGGATGCGCACCTTGTAGTCCACGAGGTGGACGCTGTCCAGCACCGGGTAGAACGCCGCGAGCGCCTTGCGCAGGGCCCCGTCGAGCGCGTTGACGGGGCCGTTGCCGTCGGCGGCCGTGTGGAGGACCTCGCCCGCCACCTCGACCTTGACCGTGCACTCGGCCAGCAGCTCCCGGCCGGAGCGCTGCTCAACGAGCACCGTGTAGTCGACGATCCGGAACGGCGCCTCATAGCCGGGCGTGTTGCGGTTGATGAGGAGCTCGAACGACGCCTCGGCGCCCTCGAACGCCAGGCCGTCGTGCTCGAGCCGCTTGATCAGCCGGCTGAGCTCCTTGGGGTCCATCACGCCGTCCAGCTCGTGGCCCAGCTGGCGGGCGCGGATCTCGGTGTTCGCCCTGCCGCCCAGCTCCGACACCACCAGCCGGCCGCTGTTGCCGACCGCGACCGGATCGACGTGCTGGTAGGAGCGCTCGACCTTCGCGACCGCGGCCCCGTGGACGCCGCCCTTGTGGGCGAACGCCGAGCGCCCGACATAGGGCTGGTAGTCGTTGGGGTTGACGTTGGCGATCTCGGCCACCGAGCGCGAGAGGTCCGTCAGCGCGGCGAGGTCGCCCCCGCCGGGCGGCTCGAGCACGCTGTCGGTCTTGAGTGCGAGGTTGGCGAGGATCGAGACCATGTTCGCGTTGCCGCACCGCTCGCCGTAGCCGTTGATCGTGGCCTGGACGTGGCGCACGCCGGCCTCCACCGCAGCGATCGAGTTGGCCACCGCCAGCTCGGCGTCGTTGTGGGTGTGGATTCCCCAGCTGACGGGCGGCGCGTCCGGGTCCGCCTCGAGCGACACGCGGACGTCGCGCAGGATGTTGGTGAGCTGGCCGGTCAGCGTCCCGCCGTTGGTGTCGCACAGGACCAGCGTGCGGGCGCCGGCGTCACGGGCGGCCCGGAGGGTGGCGAGGGCGTAGTCGCGGTCGGCGCGGTAGCCGTCGAAGAAGTGCTCGGCGTCGTACACGGCCTCGCGGCCGTGGTCGGCGATCCACCGGACGGAGTCGGCGATCATGTCGAGGTTCTGGCCGGGCGTCGCGCCCAGCACCTCGGTCACGTGGAGCAGCCAGCTCTTGCCGAACACCGTGATGACGGGCGTCTCGGCGGCCACCAGCTCCTGGAGGTTCGGGTCCTCGGCCGCCGTGTTCGATCGGTGGCGCGTGGACCCGAAGGCCGCCAGCCTGGCGTGCTCCCAGCGCAGCTTGCGCGCCGCGGCGAAGAACTCGATGTCCTTGGGGTTGGACCCGGGCCAGCCGCCCTCGATGAACGGGAAGCCGTACTCGTCGAGCATCCGCGCCACGCGGAGCTTGTCCTGGAGCGAGAGGGTGATGTTCTCGCCCTGCGTGCCGTCCCGCAGGGTGGTGTCGTAGAGGATGACAGGCTGGTCGGTCATGGTGATGGGCTGCCTTCGTCGGGTCGTCGGGGGAGGGTCGTCGGTGGGCCGGCCGGTCACCCGCCAGGGCGGGCGCCGGCCGTCAAATCGCGATCCGTTCCCCGATCAGGCGGGCCATCTCCCGCGTGCCGACGAGGGTCAGGGCCTCGGCCCCGGCCGGATGGGCGGGGAGCAGGTCCCGGGTCCGGTAGCCGTCGTCGAGCGCGCCGCTCACCGCGGCCTCGATCGCCGCCGCGGCCTCGGGCTGGCCCAGCGACCAGCGGAGCATCATCGCCGCCGACAGGATGGTCCCCAGCGGATTCGCCAGATCCTGCCCGGCGATGTCCGGCGCCGAGCCGTGGATGGGCTCGTAGAGGCCGTGGCGGCCGTGCGCCGTGACGCGCGTGCCGATGGACGCGGACGGCAGCATCCCGAGCGAACCGGCGATCACGGCGGCCTCGTCGGACAGGATGTCGCCGAACAGGTTCTCCGTGACCAGGACGTCAAAGCCCGCCGGCCACTTGGCGAGCGTCATCGCCGCCGAGTCCACCAGCCGGTGCTCGAGCTCCACATCGGGGAAGTCCGCGTGAACCTCCTCGGTCACCCTGCGCCACAGGCGGCTGGTGGCGAGCACGTTCGCCTTGTCCACCTGGGTCACCTTCCGTCGGCGCCCGCGCGCCAGCTCGAAGGCGAGCGTGACGATGCGCCGGATCTCGGCCTCGGTGTACCACAGGGTGTCGATGGCGGCGCGCCCCTCGGGGGTCCGGCGCAGCTCCGACGGCTTGCCGAAGTAGAGGCCGCTGGTCAGCTCGCGCACGATCAGGCAGTCCACGCCCTCGAGCAGCTCCGGCTTCAGCGGCGAGGCCGCGATGAGCTGGGGCTGCACGGTGATCGGGCGCAGGTTGGCGAACAGGCCGAGGCCGCCCCGCAGGGCGAACAGCGCCTGCTCGGGGCGCACCGCGGCGTCGGGGTTGTCCCACTTCGGGCCGCCGACGGCGCCCAGGAGGACCGCGTCGGCGGCGCGGGCCGCCTCGACGTCCTCCGGCCGGATGGCGACGCCGTGGGCGTCGATGCCGATGCCGCCGACCGTCAGCTGCTGCCAGGCGAAGCCGAAGCCGAAGCGGCTGCCGACCGCCTCGAGCACCGAGACCGCGCCGGCGACGACCTCGGGGCCGACCCCGTCGCCGCCGATGAGCGCGACTCGGTAGATGCGCGACGCGTCGGCCGCGCCCGCCTCCGTCACGGCAGGTCCTCCACGGCGCGCCGCCCGACGAACGCCACCTCCACGCCGTTGATCTCGGCCCCGTGAAGCTTGTTCGCCGCGACGATGTACGCCTCGAGGGACGCCTCGATGATGTTCGTCGACAGGCCGTGGCCGGTGACCACGAGCGCGCCCGGCCCCTCGTCCGACGAGCGGCGCGCCCGGAGCAGCACCTGGCCCTGCGCGTCGCCGTCGCCAGAGACGGCCTTGATCTCGTACTCGGTCAGCACCGGGTTCCAGCCGAGGACGGGCCGGATCGCCTCGTCGACGGCCTTGAACAGCGCGTTGACGGGGCCGTTGCCGGTGCTGTTGCCGGCCTTGGGGTTGCCGGCCACCACCAGGCTGGCCGACCCGACCGAGTGTCCGCCCGACGACGAGGTGATGCTCCAGCCGAGCAGCTCGATGGACCGCGGCACCTCTGCCTTCCGCTGCTCGACGAGGGCGAGCAGGTCGGCGTCGGTGACCTCCTTCTTGGAGTCCGCCAGCTGGATCACGGCGCGGTAGACCGCGTCGAGCTCCTCGCCCTCCACCTCCACGCCCAGCTCGCGGAGCTTGCCCTGGAGGCCGCGCCGGCCGGACAGCTTGCCGATCGACAGCGTGCTCCCGGACAGGCCCACCGACTGCGGGGTCATGATCTCGTAGGTGAGCGGGTTTTTCAGGATGCCGTCCTGGTGGATCCCCGACTCGTGCGCGAACGCGTTGGAGCCCACGATGGCCTTGTTGGGCTGGACCGTGAAGCCGGTCAGGTAGCTGACGAGGCGCGAGGCCGAGGTGATCTGCTCGGTGGCCACGGATGCGGCCAAGTCGGGGAATTGGGCCGGCCGCGTGCGGAGCGCCATCACCACCTCCTCGAGCGACGCGTTGCCCGCCCGCTCGCCGAGGCCGTTGATGGTCACCTCCACCTGGCGGGCACCCGCCTGGACGGCAGCGAGCGTGTTGGCGGTGGCGAGGCCCAGATCGTTGTGGCAGTGGACGCTGATCGTGGCGGCGTCGCCGATGCGGCCCTTGACCGCGCCGACCAGCCTGCCGAACTCCGACGGGATGGCGTAGCCGACGGTGTCGGGAATGTTGAGCGTCGAGGCGCCGGCCTCGGTGACAGCCTCGTACACGTCGAGCAGGTAGCCCAGCTCGGTGCGCGACGCGTCCTCCCCGGAGAACTCGATCTCGGCGTCGCGGCCCAGCGCCTGACGGGCCCACTTCACCCAGCGCACCGCCTCGGCCAGCGCCTCGTCGCGGGTCATGCGCAGCTTGTGCACCAGGTGGATGTCACTGGTGGCGATGAACAGGTGCAGGTGGGGCCGCTCGGCGACGCTGATCGCCTCGACCGCCCGCTGCGGGTCGCCGTCACGGCACCGGGCGAGGGCCGCCACCGCGATCCCGCCCTTGGTCTCCAGGGCGATGCGGCGGACCGCCTCGAAATCGCCCGGCGATGCGGCCGGGAAACCCGCCTCGATGACGTCGACCTTGAGGCGGGCCAGCTGGCGGGCGACCTCGAGCTTCTCCGCTGCGGTCAGGCCAGCGCCGGGCGCCTGCTCGCCGTCGCGGAGCGTGGTGTCGAAGATCCGGACCGCCCCGGCCGCGACCCCCGCGCCGAAGCGCGGGTTCGTTGACTCGAACGAGGTCACTTCTTGCTCCCTGCCGAACTGGTCGAGGCCTGGGCGGCACCCGCCTCGACCACGACCGGGTTGAGGAACGGCATCTTCGCGCGCAGGTCGGCGCCGACCTGCTCGATCTGGTGGTTGCGGTCGCGGGCGCGCAGCTCCGCGAACTCGCCCCCGCCCGCTTCCTGGACGGTGATCCACCGGGTGGCGAACGCGCCCGACTGGATGTCAGAGAGGACGTCCTTCATGGCCGCCTTGGCGCCCTCGGTCACGCGCGGACCGGACACGTAGTCGCCGAACTCGGCGGTGTCGCTCACGCTGAAGCGCATGTAGTTGAGCCCGCCGCGGTACATGAGGTCTACGATCAGCTTGAGCTCGTGCATCGTCTCGAAGTAGGCGAGCTCGGGCTGGTACCCGGCCTCGACCAGCGTCTCGAACGCCGCCTTGATCAGCGCCGACACGCCGCCGCAGAGCAGCGCCTGCTCGCCGAACAAGTCGGTCTCGGTCTCCTCCTTGAACGTGGTCTCGAGCACGCCGGCGCGGGTGTTGCCGTTGCCCTTGGCGTAGGCGAGGGTGCGGGCGCGCCCGGTGCCGGTGGCGTCCTGCTCCACGGCGAACAGCGCCGGCACTCCGCCGCCCTGCTCGTAGACCGAGCGGACCAGGTGGCCCGGTCCCTTGGGGGCCACCATGCCCACGTCGACGCCCGCGGGCGGCTGGATCCGCCCGAACCGGATGTTGAAGCCGTGGGCGAACATCAGCAGCTGGCCGTCCCGCAGGTTGGGGCCGATCTCGGTGTCGTAGACGGCCTTCTGCACGGTGTCGGGCAGGGCGATCATGATCACGTCGGCCGCCGTGACGGCCTCGGCCACGGTCATGACCTTGAAACCGGCCTCCTCGGCGAGCGCCCGGCTCTTGCTGCCCTCGGCGAGGCCGACGACCACGCTGAGGCCGCTGTCGCGCAGGTTCGCGGCGTGCGCGTGGCCCTGCGAGCCGTAGCCCAGCACCGCGATCGTCTGCCCCTCGAGCGCCGACAGGTCGGCATCGGCGTCGTAGTACATCTTCGCGGTCACAGCTTGAGCGCCTCCTCGATCGACCCGGCCCCGCGCAGCATCACGATCGCGCCGGTCCGGACCAGTTCCTTGATTCCATAGCTGCGCAGCAGCGCCACCAGCGCGTCGATCTCGTTCTCCGCGCCCGTCGCCTCGACGATGACGGACTCGGGCGCGACGTCGACCACGCGGCCCTTGTACAGCTCCACGATCTTGATGACCTCGGCCCGGTTGGCGTCGGTCACCCGCACCTTGACCAGCGCCAGCTCGTGCTCGACGACCTGGTCCGCGGTGACATCCTGGACCTTGAGCACGTCGACGAGCTTGTACAGCTGCTTGGCCGCCTGCTCCACGGCCACGTCGTCGCCGTGGAGGGTGAGCGTCATGCGGCTGATGTGCTCGCGGTCGGTGCGCGACACGGCGAGCGAGTCGATGTTGAAGTTGCGCGACCGCATCAGGCTGGCCACGCGGTTGAGCACGCCCGGCCGATCCATGACCAGGACCACCAGCGAGTGGCGGTGGGCCTCGCCGGAGCCGGGAATGGCACGCGGCGGCGGGACGGCGTGGGCGGCGGTGTCGGGGGTCATTCCTCCGCGCCTCCCCAGCTCTCGATCAGGTCGGACAGGCCCTTGCCGGCGGTCATGAACGGGAAGACGTTCTGCTCCTCCTCGATCTCGAACCAGATGAGCGCGGGCCCGTCGACCGCCTGGGCGGCGCGGATGGCCTCGTCCACCTGCCCCGGCGTCGTCGCCTTCCAGGACGGGATGCCGTAGGCGTCGGCCAGCTTGCAGAAGTCCGGCCCGGGCAGGTGCGAGCTGTGGTAGTTGCCGCCGTAGACGATCTCCTGCCACTGGCGGATCATGCCCAGCTTCTTGTTGTCCAGGACCGCGATCTTGACCGGGATGTTGTCCGCGGCCAGGGTCATGAGCTCCTGGCTGGTCATCTGGAAGCCGCCGTCTCCGACCAGCGCCCAGGTCTCCGCGGCCGGGTTCCCCAGCGCGGCGCCCATCGCGGCCGGCACCCCGAAGCCCATCGTGCCCAGGCCGCCCGAGCTGATGTGGCTGTTCGGGCGCTTGAACTTGGTGTAGCGGGCGGTCCACATCTGGTTCTGGCCCACGTCGGCGACGTAGGTGCCCAGATGGCCGGTCAGCTCGCCGATGCGCCCGACCACGAGGTCGGCCGTCAGCACGCCCTCGCGCCAGCCGCCCGAGCCGTGCCAGGAGGTCGCCTCGGACTCGACGCGCCACTCGGCCAGCTGGTCCAGGTACTCGGCGCGCGCCGAGCGCTCGACCGGGTGGACGGCCTTGATCAGCGCCTCGAGGACGCGCTTCGCGTCGCCCACGATCGGCACCTCGACCGCCACGTTCTTGCCGATCTCGGCCGGGTCGATGTCCGCGTGGATGATGCGGGCGTACGGTGCGTAGGTGGACACGCTGCCGGTGACGCGGTCGTCGAAGCGCATGCCGATCGCGATCAGCAGGTCCGCCGACTGGATCGCCCGGTTCACGTGCTTCCACCCGTGCATGCCCATGTAGCCGTAGGCCAGCGGGTGGTCCTCGTCCATGACGCCGACGCCGAGCAGCGTCCAGGCGACCGGGATGTGGGTCTTCTCCGCGAACTCGCGGAGCTGCTCCCACGCGTTGGCGACCAGCACGCCGTGGCCCGCCAGGATCAGCGGGCGCTTGGCCGCGGCGATCTCCCGCGCGGCCGTCTTGATCTGCTTGGGGTGGCCCTCGATGGTGGGGCGGAAGCCGGGCAGGCCGGCGATGACCTCCTCCTCGGTCGGGTGCTCAGCACGGGTCTCCTGCTGGAGCGCGTCCTTGGTGAAGTCCACGTGGACGGGACCGGGGCGGCCGTGGCTGGCGAGGTAGAACGCCTCGGCGACGACGCGCGGGATGTCGTCGGCGTGGCGCACCAGGTAGTTGTGCTTGGTCATCGGCAGGGTGATGCCGGTGATGTCGATCTCCTGGAAGGCGTCCTTGCCCAGCAGCGGGCTGGCCACGTTGCCCGTGAGCGCCACGATCGGGATCGAGTCGAGCTGCGCGGTGCCGATGCCGGTCACGAGGTTGGTGGCACCGGGACCGCTGGTGCCCATGCACACCCCGACCTTGCCGCTGGCCCGCGCGTAGCCGTCCGCGGCGTGGGCGCCGCCCTGCTCGTGCCGGACGAGGACATGCCGAACCTCGGGATAGTCCGCGAGGATGTCGTAGATCGGGAGGATGACGCCGCCCGGATAGCTGAACAGCGTGTCCACGCCCTGGCGGACGAGCGCCTCCATGAGCGCGTCGGCGCCGATCCGCGTGCGCTTCCTTGTGCGCGCGTCGTGGAGCATCGCGCGGCGCGCCTGGTCGATCGCCGCGGCCGCCGCCGTGCCGTCACCGGGCACATGGCTCCGCCGTTCGGGCGCGCTCGCGGCGGTACCGCCTGCCGGCGGTTCGCCCTTCGTCACGGTCATCGCTGTCGGGTCCCTTCCGCCCGGTTGGTCCCGCGACCGCCCGGACATACAAAGACCCTCGCCTCCCGGCGAGGGTCCCTTCGGTTCTCGGTTGGTCTTGCGCTATCGGCGCCCGATCCTCCGCGATCCTCCGTTCTCCCGCCGGGAGCCGGTAATGAGGAGGCCAAGGAGGCCCTCAAGGCCCAGGAGGAGCGAGCGAAGAAGATCGAGGGGGGATACGCCGAGCTGCAGGTCGCGGGTGGGCACGGTGACGCGGCGGCCGTCCGTCGTCACGACGACGGCGACAGCGCGGCGGTCCCGGTTCTCGACGAAGCCCACGTGAACTCCTGCTCGCCCACCACGCGGCGGGTCCCGGGAGTGTAACGGCATCGTCGCTCGGGGCGCAACCACCCAACCGCAACCTTGGGTGCGCGGCGCGCCTCTGGCCTCGCCCCGGCGGTGCCTCCTGGGGCTCCTCGCGACCGGCCCGTCGTTCCCGGCCGGCCCCCCTCCCGCCCCCGCGCCTCCCCCTGCGCCCGTGTCCCCCTCCCGCGCCGGGGGCCTCCCTGCGCCCGGGTCCGCTCCTGCGCCCGGGTCCGCTCCCGCGCCCGGGCCCCCGCGCCTGCCCGGACTCGGAGTCTGGACTTCCGCCCCGGACTGTCGGCGACCTGACTGCCAGTCGGGTTCGGTACGGAAGAGCGGCGCTAGGAGAGGGATTCCGACCCTTGATCGCATCGTGGGCTGGACTCGCAGTCCCTTTCACGACGGGTGCGGGAGATTCTGTCGACTCGTAGTCCGGTCGATAGCGGCAGGTCGCGCTGCCCAGGAACCCCGCGCGTAAGGGGCAGCAGCATCGGCGACAAGCCCCGGCTAAGCCCCGGCTAAGCGGCCTCCGCTTCAATGCCCCCATGTCACCCGACCAGAGATTCGAGGCCAGTGTCCGTCGCGCCACCGTCGCCCGTCATCGATCCCTCGCTGATGCCATCAAGGCGTTCCGGACCGACGCCGGCCTGACGTGGGCACGGCTCGGGCGCGAAGCCGGTGTCGACCCGTCGTTCCTGGCCCGGATCGAGGACGGTGACGAGCGCCCGTCGATCGAGACCTACCAGCGGCTCGCGAACGCGCTCGGGCTCGACCTGTCGATCCGCTTCTTTGCGAACACTGGGCCCGCGATCAAGGACCGGCACCAGGCGCGGATGCTCGAGGCGATGCTCAAGCTCCTTGATCGGCGGTGGAAGGCGCACCCGGAGGTCGGCGTCGTGAAACCCGACCGGGGGTGGGTCGACGTGGCGCTGCACGACCCCAGTGCGCAGCTGATTGTCGCCACGGAGCTCCAGTCGGAGTTCCGCCGGCTCGAGCAGCAGATCCGGTGGCATGCGATGAAGGCCGCCTCGCTGCCGAGCTGGCGCGATTGGGCCGACCTCGGGCTGGAGCCGCAGATCAGCCAGCTGCTCGTCGTCCGCCGGACCCGGGCTGCGAGCTCGATCGCCCGTGAGTTCGGCCAGCAACTCCGAGCTGCCTATCCTGCCAGCCCCGACGACGCCCTCGCTGCGCTGACCTCGTCGAGTGTGCCCTGGCCGGGCTCGTCATGGCTCTGGATGGACCTCCAGTCACCCGAGGCCAGGCTGCTGCCGGGGCGCTGAGACGCGGGGCAACCGCCACGGGGCCGATGGGCCGTCCGGACCGCTGGCCGCGCGGACGCGATACGGGGTTCGGCGTGATGCGCTGGTGTAGCCGAAGGGCCATCGTGGGCCGCTGACTGTCTGGGCCGCTGTCTGGGCCGCTGCAGGCGAGGACGCGGTACCCTTGTGCGCCCGCCCACACACCCACAGGACCGCACGATGACCGCACCGCGAACGCTCGTCGAGAAGATCTGGGACGACCACGTCGTCGCCCAGGACGAAGGCGCCCCCGCCGTGCTCGCGATCGACCTCCACCTCATCCACGAGGTCACGAGCCCGCAGGCCTTCACCGGGATCCGCCAGCGCGGCATCCCGGTCCGCCGCCCCGGCAAGACGGTGGCAACCGCCGACCACAGCACGCCGACCACGCCGCGCGGCCTGCCGATCCTCGACCAGATGGGCGCGGCGCAGGTCAGGCAACTCGAGACCAACTGCGCCGACTTCGGCATCCCGATCCACGCCTACGGCAGCGACACGCAGGGCATCGTCCACGTCATCGGCCCCGAGCTCGGGCTCACGCAGCCGGGCATGACGATCGTCTGCGGCGACTCGCACACGGCCACCCACGGGGCGTTCGGGGCGCTCGCGTTCGGCATCGGCACCAGCGAGGTCGAGATGGTCCTCGCCACGCAGACGCTCCTGCAGCGCAGGCCGAGGACCTACGAGGTCCGCGTGGACGGCCGCCTGGGCACCGGCGTGAGCGCCAAGGACATCATCCTCGCGCTCATCGCGAAGATCGGCACCGGGGGCGGGACCGGCCACGTCTTCGAGTACACCGGCGAGGCGATCCGCGCGCTCAACATGGAGCAGCGGATGACGATCTGCAACATGAGCATCGAGGGCGGGGCGCGAGCGGGCCTCGTCGCCCCCGACGAGGTCACCTACGCGTACCTCCGCGGCCGCCGCCACGCGCCCCGGGGCACGGCCTGGGACGAGGCGGTCGAGCGCTGGCGCCGGCTGCCGAGCGACCCGGGCGCCGTCTACGACAAGTCGATTGCGCTGGACGCGAGCGCCCTCGAGCCGATGGTGACCTACGGTACCAACCCGGGCATGGGGATCCCGATCACGGGCCACGTCCCCACGCTCGACGAGATGCCCGACGACGCCGCTCGCCGTGGGCTGGCGCACAGCCTCGAGTACATGCACCTCACGCCCGGGCAGGCCATCGCGGGCCAGCCGGTGGACGTGGTGTTCATCGGCTCGTGCACCAACAGCCGCATCAGCGACCTTCGCCTCGCCGCCAGCGTGCTCAAGGGCCGCAGGGTCCACGAGGGCACCCGCGTGATGATCGTCCCGGGCAGCCAGCAGGTGAAGGCCCAGGCCGAGCGCGAGGGCCTCGACGAGATCTTCAAGGCGGCAGGCGCGGAGTGGCGCGAGGCGGGCTGCTCGATGTGCCTGGCGATGAACGGCGACCAGCTCTCGCCCGGCCAGTACGCGGTGAGCACGTCCAACCGCAACTTCGAGGGCCGCCAGGGCAAGGGCGGCCGCACGCTGCTTGCCAGCCCGCTGACCGCGGCGGCGTCCGCGATCAGCGGCGCCGTCACCGATCCCCGCACCATCCCCGGCGTCGAGGACATGGTCACCGTGGGCGGAGGGTACTGAGCCATGGCCGAGCCGTTCCGCTCCTTCTCCAGCAGAGTCATCCCGATCCGGACCGAGAACATCGACACGGACCAGATCGTCCCGGCGCGCTACCTCAAGGTCACCAACAAGGACGGCCTCGCGGACGCCCTGTTCCACGACTGGCGCTACAACGAGGACGGGTCGCGCAAGGAGCCGGGGTTCATCCTCGACGAGCCGCGCTACGCGGGCGCCAAGATCGTCGTCGCGGGCGACAACTTCGGCAGCGGATCGTCGCGCGAGCACGCGCCGTGGGCCCTGCGCGCCTGGGGCATCCAGGCGATCTTCTCCACCAGCTTCGCCGACATCTTCCGCAGCAACAGCCTCAAGAACGGCGTGCTGCCGATCGTCGTGGACAAGGCCACCCACGAGCGCCTGTTCGAGATGCTCGAGGCGAACCCGGACAGCGAGATCCGCATCGACCTCGCCGAGCAGGGCGTCCTGCTGCCAGACGGGTCCACGCTGGACTTCGAGATCGACCCGTTCGCGAAGATGATGCTGCTCGCCGGCCAAGACGAGATCGGCTACGTGCTGGCCAGGGACGCCGAGATCGCTGCCTGGGAGGCCGTCCACCCCGCCCGCGTGGACACGCGGCACGGGTCGGCACCCGCGGGCTGAGCCGGACTGCCGGGCCCGCGGGCGCGACGAGCCGCGCATGAGCTCGCCCGCGGGCGGGGACGCCTCCCGCCTCCCGCCGTCGAGGTGGCGCCTGCTCGGGGTCGTGGCGCCGGCCCTCGATTCGCGGGCCGGTCTGCTGGGCACGCGCCACCGGCGGACCATGGGCGAGGCCGAGGTTGACGCCTGCTCGGCCATGCTGCGCTCGCTGCCCGGGGTGGTGGCGTCCTGGAGCGACGGCAACGCGGCGCTCGACGTCGAGGTGGCGGTCGCCGGACGCCCGCTGACGCGGCTGGCGCGGGTTGGCGGCGGCTGGTGGGCCGATCCCGGCGCGGCGGCGGACCTGCTCGAACCGCACCTCGCCACGCCGCGCGACTCGATCCTGCTGGTTTACCCCTCGGACGGCGACCCGGCGCTTCGCGGCGCCTGGGGCTACACCTGGGGCGAGGTCGCGTTCCTCGGCGGCGCCGGCTTCTCGGCCATCGTCTCCGACCCGTGGCGGGGCTGGGCCGTCATGGACGACCCCGCCCACGGCTTCGTGCATGAATGGCTCCACCAGGTGGAATCGGTGTACCGCCGGCTGGGCATTGCCGAGGAAGACCTGCCGGGCCTCCACGACGTGGCCGACCGGCGGACGACGCGGGCCGACGCGCCAGACCGCGTCGAGACCTACATCGAGCACGAGCGCCGCACCGGCTCGTGGCGACCCTGGTACCGCGACTACATGACCGGCACGGTGGGCCCGAAGTCGGGCGAGCGGCCGCGCCTCCGAGGCCTGACGCGCGAGCGCTGGCTCGGTCGGCCGAATCCTTCATGACGGCTGGGAACCCGTGTTGCGACGCGACCGTCTGGCGTCCATGACGCGCCGTGCCCGCCTCCGCACCCTGGCCGCCGGCATCGCCCCGGCGCTCGCCCTGGTGGCGTGCACCGCGGGACCCGGCGCTCCGCCCGCGTCAATCCCCCGGTCGCCCGCGCCCTCGGAGCTCGTGACGCCCAGCCGCGCGCCGGGCGAAGCGCCCGGCGGTGTGCCCGGCGAGACGCC
>JAKAMV010000855.1 GCA_021812735.1 Chloroflexota bacterium
GAGGCGGGCCAGGATATCCGCCGGCCGCAGCCCCGCCCGCAGTCGCGCGGCGACCGCGGTGAGCGTCTGGTCGCCGGCGGCATGCCCCAGGCTGTCGTTGACGGTCTTCAAGCGGTCGAGATCGAGATAGACCACCGCCACCTGCCCGCCGTCGGAACGGCGCTCGAGCGCGGCTTCCAGGCGTCTCAGGAAGAGCGTCCGGTTCGCCAGGCCGGTGAGAGGGTCCTGCGACGCCTGCACCTGGAGGCGGCTGGCCAACTCGCCTCTGGCGCGAGCCAACGCCTGCAGCTCGTCGACGCCGAGCGCCACGCGGAAGAGGACGAGCAGATAGAGCACGGCCACGCCGGCCAGGATCGGCCCGACCTCGATCGGTTCGCCGCGAAGCCGCTCGACCGCCAGAGCCAGCGGGCCGGTGAGCGCGCCACCGGAGAGGAGCAGGAGCCGCGCGGTGGTGATGCCAGGCGACTCGCCGCCCGGGGGTGCGGTACGTCCGATCCGTGCCATCGACGGATGCAGACCCGCCGCGCCCCAGCACAGGTAGCTCACCAGCCAGCCCAGGTCAACGAGGGACCCGGATCGGTAGGCGCCCACCAGTGAGAGCTGCAGGTAGGCTGCGTCCGCCGCGAGCAACGCCACGAACCCGAGCCCCAGCAGCGTGAGGCTCAACGTCCGCTCGACGCTCCCGAAGACGAGCCGCGCCACCACGGTGAGCAGGACCAGGTCGAGGAGCGGATAGCCGAGCGCGACCAACGTCGCGGGCACGTTCGCGCTCGCTCGACCCAGCTCGGCGTCGACGACGAGGACCCAGGCGAAGATCGCGGCGCCCGCTGCGACGATGAGGGCGTCGATCCAAGCCGCCCGGTCGCGCTCCCGCGAGGGGCCGCGTGTCAGCTGCAGGACACCAAGTACCAGCGCCACGTACCCGGCCAGGTAGAAGACGCTGGCCAGCGACGGGGACGGCTCCGTTCCGTTCGGCGCGGCGAGCACGACGGACGCGAGGTCACCCAGGTCCTCGAGGGCGATCCCCGCGGCCAGCGTCAGCCATGCCCCGACCTGTGCTGGGCGATGGAGCCGTACGCCTGCCACGAGGGCCGGGGCGGCCAGCGCGGCCGCCACGCCGTACAGCCAGTCCGCCAGAATCCGTTGGTCCCGCGCCAGGGCTACAAGATAGGCCGCGATCAGGAGCAGCCCAAGGGCGCCGTAGAGCGGCCACAGGCCCCGGATGACCAGTCGGCGTGCGAGCAACGCCTCCCGGGCGACGCGGCGGGAGACGGAGGCCAAGGACACAGACCGCACCTGCGCAGCGAACCCCCGAGCACGATCTCAGCGAGTCGAGGGGACGGTCGGCTCCGACACAGAGCGGAGTCTCCCCCGCGGCGCCGGGGCCACACGATCCCCCGATAGTCCCGGTGGCCCCTGCCGCGGTCGGGGCAGGGCGCGGGGCGAGTCACGCCGGCGGTACGACCGGAAGGCCGGCCGGGGCGCTACGACCAACCATCGCGTCGAGCGCGACGCGAGTTCTTGGTCCCACGTCATGGCAAACGGCACCGCCGTTGCGGTCGAATGGCACTCTTGAACCTGCCGAGCGGCATCGAGGCTTAGTGAAATGGGGTCTGCTCCCACGGCATTGGGCGCACGTGCGCCGCACGGGCGTAGCGCCCTCGCACCGGGCAGGGGGTTACCGCCTTCACCAGACGGAGGAGATGTCTGCATGGATCTCGCCGCGTGTCTCGCGCTCACCCGCTCCCTCGACGGATCGGCGAGTCTCTACGGGCCACAGCTACCGAGCATGGTGGAAATCGAGGCGCTGCTTGACTACACCCGCGCGGTTGCGCACGCCAGCGAGCGGAAGGCGGCACCCGTCGCCGCATACGCGGTGGGCGTCGCGTATGCGGCGCTCGCCGCGTCCGAACGGGTTGCCCTTCTCCGGCGGGCTGCTGCTGCCATTGACGCTGCGTCCGGCGATCCCCGCTGAGGTTCGGTTCCACGCGGTTCACGCGCCGGGGAGCCCCGGCTACAGGTTTCCGCGTCAGCGGCAATCCATTCTCCCGTGACAGTGGGTGGCAGAGGGCCCATCCATCCAGGGCCGTTCGGCCCATGCCGGGCTGCAGGTACGCGGGCCACCATCGGGCGAGAGAGCGCCACGGCGAGGGCATCCACAACAGATCTGCGGCCGGTGCCCCAGCCGAGCCGGGCCACCGGCCAAGCCACGCCGATCTCTCGAAAGGAGGAGGCGACGACTCATGCCCCCACTCGGCTCTCCACACCAGGCCGTCGCCCCGCCTGAAGATCCGACGGACGCTGCTGGCCCATCCGGGCTCGAGCGACGCGACTTTCTGATCAAGGCGGCGGCCATGCTCGCGGCCGGGGTGGCCTTCCCCTGGGGTGGCCTCGACGTGGCCGTGCTGCCGGCGCAGACGTCCTCGGCTGGCGCCACCGATCCTGCAGTCCCGGCCTTCGCCATCAGCCCACAAGCTGACGAAGACGTCTTGATCCGCATGCAACGCGACCTCGCGCGGGCGCTGCGCAAGCCGATCGAGCAGCGCCGCTGGGGCATGGTGATCGACACACGCAAGTGCGTCGCCTGCATGTCGTGCACCGTTGCCTGCGTCATGGAGAACAAGCTGCCCCCCGGTGTCGTCTACCGCCCCGTGATCGACACCGAGATCGGCACCTATCCCAACGTGACACGGCAGTTCCTGCCGCGGCCATGCATGCAGTGCGACAACCCGCCGTGCGTGTCGGTCTGCCCGGTGAATGCGACGTGGAAACGCCCCGACGGGATCATCGAGATCGACTACGACGTCTGCATCGGGTGCCGCTACTGCATCACCGCCTGCCCGTATCAGGCGCGTACGTTCGACTTCGGGGAGAACTGGACCAACAACGCTGCCACCGGCGCACCGGCCGCGCTGGCCCTGGCCGGCGCGGCGCAGTACGAGAACGAACCGAACTTCGAGTACAGCGAGCGCTGGAACCGCGCCAACGGACCTATCCCGACCAGCCCGGTGGGCAACGCGCGCAAGTGCCACTTCTGCGCCCATCGGCTGGTGGACGGCCTCCTGCCCATGTGCGTGACCACCTGCCTCGGCCGCGCCACGATCTTCGGCGATCTGAACGACCCGGAGGCGTTGGTGACGGAGCTCGCGGCGAGCAGCAACGCGATCAGGCTCAAGGAAGACCTCGGCACCGAGCCGAAGGTCTTCTACCTGCTGTGAGGAGCGCCGGAGTATGAGCGCCGCAACGCAGCCGGACACCCACGTGGCTCCGAACAGACCTGGCCGGTCGATCGACGAGCACAGGGTGATCCTTTCCGTAGCCGCCTTCCTGTGGCTGATCCTGGCCGTCTTCGGTGCGGTGGGCATCGTGCAACGGCTGCTGCTCGGAGAGCAGCTGACGACCTACTCGAGCTATATCCCATGGGGTCTCTGGGTCGCCGCTTACATCTACTTCATCGGCCTATCGGCGGGTGCGTTCCTGCTGTCGAGCCTCGTCTACGTGTTCGGTGTGCGCCAATTGGAGGCGATCGGTCCGCTTGCGCTCTTTACGGCGGCCGTGACACTCGCCATGGCACTCCTCTCGATCCTCTTTGACCTGGGCCACATGGAGCGCTTCTGGGAAGTGTTCCTGCGGCCCCAGTTCCACTCAATGATGGCCTGGATGGTCTGGCTGTATG
>JAKAMV010000114.1 GCA_021812735.1 Chloroflexota bacterium
GGTCCTCGACGGCCCATCGCAACTCCCCAACTTCATGGGTGTTGCGACGCTCGCCAGATTCCGCCTGATCACGAGGCCCGAAAGTGGGGCCAGATCTGGTGATCATGCCCAGCTCGGGCACACGGGCCCGCGCGACGCCGCGGCACGCGGCAGGCCGGGTGGGCCTGGCGCCCCGCGACCACCGACCATTTCGTGATGCGCCTTGCGGAGCCGCCCGAGCCGTGCGAGTGGCTGCTGAGCGCGTGAGGCGCCAGCCCCCCGCCTAGTCGCACGCGCGTCCCTCCGCGAGGTCGGCTGAGGCGCCGCAGCCCGCGACGAGCACCGCGACCGCCAGGACGACCGCGCCACGTGCTCTGAGCCCGAACTTGCCCTTCGAGCCTCGTAGCCACCTGGACGATCAAGCGGATAGGCGCCGATCCCGACTCTACGCCGACCCGAGAGCGGGATCGGGCCGGGCGAGGCATCCAGGATCAGTAACCGAAAAGGACGTCGCCCGCGAGGATCCGGCTCGACTCGCCTGCGGTATCGAAGGCCGCGACGTAGTAGCGCCCCTCGGGTGGGAGGTGAGAACCGTCGCCGTCGAATGCCTCAAAGGCGGTGCTGTTTGGTGGGAGCGTCTTGACGAGTGTGTAGCGGGAAGAGAAATCCGAGGGGGTGCACAGCCAGAATTGCCCCGGTGGTGCATTTGACACGCATTCTCTGACGTAGATCCGGTAGCCGGACTCGCTCGATGATGCGTCGTGCCAACGAATGTAGATTGCGCACGGAAGGCTGCCGCCCACCGGGCAGCTGGTCAAATCGACCAGCATCGTCACATTCGTCGGCGCTCCCGGCGGTGTCGGCCACGTCACCTTGAGCTCCCCGTAGGCCGCGATGAAGAACTGGACGTCCCAGCTCAGGACTGTCGTGTCGAGGACGAGCAGGTTCGCCGCGAGCTCCGCCTGGGCGAGGCGGGCCGGCGTGACGGCGCTGAGGTACGGGATGCCGTAGGACTGGCCCGCTAACGCGGCCGCTGATGCGAATGCCCCCAGGAACGAGTGGTCGGTCATCGCCGAGAAGGCCTCCTCGGCGGCTCCCGGGACGTCGTGCTTCTGGAGCTTGTCGAGCACCTTGGCGCTCGTCCAGACCTTGGCCTCGGCGGTCGCGACTGCCTTGAGGACCTTGCCGTAGGAGCCGGCCTTGGTGAACACGTCGCTGCCCGGCAGCAGGCGCAGCAGCATGTCCGTCAGCTGGTGGCCCAGGGCCAGGGCGCTCAGGCTGGCCTCCGCCACGAGCGGCTGGGCGAGCTTCGGCCCGCCTGCCGTGAACGTGATGGTGTCCCCGGGGTCGAGGATCGTCCCGTCGGCCGTGTCAAGGGCGCCACCGCTCAGGGCGAAGCTGATCAGCCTCAGGTTGGTGACCCCGATGGTCGCCGCGCCCTTCGCCACCTTCTGGACGCAGCCCTTGATCAGCCCGTTGGCCGCGCTGTTGTCGACGACGAACCCGCCCGACTGCTCCGGGCAGGCCGCGGTCAGTGTCTGGACGGCGCCCAGGAGATCGGTGAGGTTGCCCGACGCCGCCTTCCCGATGAAGCCGAGCAGTAGTCCCAGTTGATCGTGAACAGCCCCCACGTCGAGAGGTGGCTGACTTGCGCGCTGACGGTGCCCGTGGCTGCGTCGACCGTCGCCGGGACCGGGGTCCAGCCGGCGGTCGGGTCGAGGTAGGCGAGCAGGAGATCGGACGGCCCGCTGCCGGACGCCAGGGCGCTCGCGTCGAACGGCAGGGTGAGTGTGACGGGCGCCTCTGGCTCCACCCCGCCGGTGTCGATCGACCAGGCCGGGCCGACCGGGTCAGCGGGGAGGGCGCTGGTCGGGGAGCCCGTCGGGGGCCGGGCCGTGATCGTGGCCGAAACGGGCGCCGGGAAGGCGCCAGGGCCCGCCGTGAGCGAGGCGCCGCCCGGGACGGCGACCGTCCCCCCCGTGACCGGGATCGTGCCGGTGGCGGGCGGCGGGAGCAACGTGAGCGTCGGCGCAGGTGAGGCCGTCGGGGAGGGCGTAGCGGCGACGGTCGGCGAGGGCGATGGCGGTGGCGAGCCACAGCCTCCCAGCATCAGCACGACGGCCAGGACGGCCGTCCGGCGCGCGACGATCACCAGCCCACCCCCTGCGTGTCAGAGTCGCGCTCGACCGGGTGTCGGAGGAGTTGCGTCCGCTGGCGGAATCGACCGCGGTGCATGGGATCGCCCCCACGCCACTCGCTAGTAGCTCGCAGTCGCGAGAATCGCCGCAATTACCCCGTCCGTCGGCAAGGGATTGCACTCGAGAACATAGACGCCGACTAAGCCGTCCTTGCCCGGCTTTGCGGCAACGAAACGCACGGAACCATCAGAGCCGGTCATCCGCGCCGCGGCCGGCACTCCCGTAATGATCACGCTGTGAATCGCCCATTGTGGCTGGCCCGCCATGCTGTTGAGGTTGGAGAGTGCCCGTGTGGTCCAGGCCTCGAGCACGACATCAGGCGAGTCGGTGCCCCCGTTGTCGAAGGACATCTCGCAATAGGGACCCTGGCCGCATGCCCCAGCATTGAACACCCGGGCGCTGCCATTGGTGTTCTCACACCAGTCGCCCGGAATGAGGACATGGAACGGGTACGTGCCCACGTCCCACCAGCCACTCGTCGACACAGGAGTCATCTCGTTCGCCAAGGTACCCGACGAAGCAGTCCCTGCGACGGTCGGCCCGCTGCCAGCGGTCCTCACGGGGGTGGTAGGTGCACTCGACCCGCACCCGCCCAGGATTACTACCGATAGCAGGATGCCCAGGATTCGACGGTTCACGTCACCCCTCCTACATGTTCGCCGCAGGGACACGCATCCTAGTCAGGAGTGTAGAGGGCCGCCCGGGTGTAGCTCGCCGCGTCGATCGCGCTGATCGGCGGCATGAGCGCCCAGGGAGCATGCCGGACGCGACGTAGTAGTCGATCGCCACCGAGCGAGGCGGGGCAACTGTTCCAGAGGGGACCGGGACTTAGCGCCCCCTTCTTCTCGCCCGTGACGCGAACGAGCCATGCTGCGGATGACGGGGCAGGTGTCGGGGAGCTTGGCGTCGCGGAGGTCGAGGTCGCCGTGCTCGCCGAAGCGGTGGAGGGCGGACGACCTGTCGTCGGCGCAGGTGTCGTGTTCGACCCGCATCCCGCCAAGACCAGCGCGATCGCCAGAACGGCTGCCCGACGCGCGACGATCACGAGCCAACCCCTTCGGCGAGACTGCACCTGGGTCGAGACCACCGGGACGTCAGGGGCAGCTTAGCCCGTCAGCCCCCGGTCAATTGACCGATCCCGCCCGGCCTCCGGCCGCCGGACGATATCGGCGATGGACGACCGCGGACACCGACTGGCAGGCGAAGACCGGATGTCCTGCCCGCCCCGGCCGCCGAGCGCATCGGCGGCCACCTTCGCCGGGCTCCTGTGATGGACGCTCTCGGCTGCGACGCGTCATCGGGCTCGTTCTGGCTCGGCGTCGCCATCGGCCTAGCCACCGGGCTCGTCCTCCCGCGCCTACTCGCACTCGCGGTCGACGCCTGGAGCGCCGTCGCGCGCCGGCATGGCTCATGAGCCTGGCGACCGCCGCGACGGCGACTACCGCACCGCGCGCATCGGGGCGGCGGCGGCCCTGGCCGCGGTCACCGTGGTCATCCTTGTCCTCGACGCGGTCGTCCCGACGTACGACGTGGACCCGGTCGTCCTCGGGCTTCTCCTGGGCTCGATCGGCGGCCTGCTGGGCGTGGACGCGCTCGACTTCCTGCGGAGGTCCCTCCGGTGACTGACGACCAGCTCGAGCGCGGCCTGGGCTGGCTGCCCTCCCCCGCCGACGATCGCGACTGGGGCGTCGACGCCCTGTACGCCGCGACCGGCACCGAGCCGCCCGCCGAGCTGCCGGCCGCATACCACGTCCCGGCGCCGCTGTACCCGGTGGTCGACCAGGGCAGCTCGCCCCAGTGCGTCGCCTACAGCGCCGCGGGCGAGCAGGGCTGGTACGACCTGCGGGACACCGGCCTGGCGCTGTTCGACGAAGCCCTGTTCTTCCGCCAGATCGGCGGCACGTCCAATGGCGCGGTGATCCGCGACGCGCTGACGGCACGCCTGTCGGCCGGGTACCCGGTCTCCGGCCACCCCGAGCTCGCGGGCCAGCACCGGATCGCCGCCTACTACGCGGTCCCGGTCTCGCAGGCCGACCTCTGCACGGCGATCCTCTCGTTCGGGCCGGTCGTCATCGGCACGCCGTGGGCGAATTCGTGGTTCCACCCGGTGAACGGCGTGCTGCCGCCCTTCGACCGCGCTGTCGGCGGGCACGCGATCCTCGCCGTGGGCTGGGACGCGACCGGGCTGCGGCTGCGCAACTCGTGGGGCGCGGACTGGGGTCAGGCTGGCGAGGCAACCCTGCCCTGGGCCGAGCTCGGCCGCGTCCGCGAGGCGTGGAAGTCCGTCGACAGGGTCGAGCCGAGGCCGGCCAAGACCTCGTGGACCATCCGCATCGCGCACGCCGCCACGGTCACCCACTTCGCCCTCGACAACGCCAACCGCCTCACGGACACCCGCCGCCGTCCCTGGACCGGCCCCGCTTCGAGCGCGCCATGCGGCCAACCCGCCGTCAGGCAGGGAGCCTCGAGCGGCCAGGCGACGGTCGTCCACGTCACGGCGGGCATGTTCAAGGGCCGCTGGGTGCGCATCGGGGGCGGCGTGACCGCCTCGAGCACGACGGCATCTTCCGAGCAGGAGGTCACCGCATGAAGGTCTCCGGCACGTTCGCGCCGGCCGCGTTCGTCATCGTCATCGGCTGCGTGGGCGGCCTGGTCGCGGCGCTGTTCCCGTCCGACGCGAACCCCTGGGTCGTGCCCGTCGCCGCGGCCCTCACCGCCTTCGCCGCCCTGGTGCGGACCGAGTTCCACGTGCCCGAGTCGGACGCGCCGTGATCCGCACCTGCGAGGCCGGGCACCCGCCCGTGCGCCTGGCGCCCGGGTCGCGGTGTCCGGCGTGCGCTCGCGTCCGCGAGGCGCGCAGGCCGTCGAGCGGGGCGCGCGGGTACGGTCGCGAGCACGCCGCGGCGCGCCGGGCGCTCGTCGAGATGTGCCGCGAGAAGGGCGCCGTGCCCTGCGCGTACGGGTGCGGGACGCTGGTGACCGCGGAGACCGTGGTCGTGGCGGCCCACGTGGTGGACGGGCGGCCGGACCTCGGCTGGATGCCCTCGTGCGCCTCGTGCAACCAGGCGGCGAAGGGCGGCGCGATGGGTGGGGGTAGACCTCGGGACGGACGGAACGCCGCGACACCCGCGCCCTGGCAATCCGAAGTCCGCCCGGGTTTCCGCGTTTTTTCGGTCTGGCCCCGAACCGCCGGGCGAGCCGGCAGTTGCTACTCCTCCGTGGATGCCTCGAGCTCGTCGAGCGCCAGCTGATCAGCGTCCACGGGCGCGCCGCGAGCCGACCGCTGGGGGCGGCTTTCTCCCGCCGGCATCTTCGGCCCGCGCCCGTACCGGATCCCGGGCCCACCGCGGCCCGTGTCGAGCTTCACGATCACCTCACGCTGCTGCAGCGCCCGGAGCAGATCCCTGGCCCCCGCCACGTCGAGGTCGAACATGCGCCGCAGAGTCTGGTTCGTGACGTGCCCGTACTCGCGGATGTGGTCGGCGACCTTTCGGTCGGTCTCGTCGGCGCGGCGCACGTGGTAGCGCACGGCCCTGCCGAGGCCGGCGAGCGTCGGACCCGTCAGGACGTACGTGGGGAGCGCCCGTGCCGCGGTCCGGGCGGTCGGCTCGACGAGCCGGGCGTGTGCCAGCCGTTCGAGCACGCCCTGCGCCTCGCTCGTCGAGCGCTGGGCGATCTCGGCGAGGCGGGCGGCATCGACGCTGCGCGCGTCGCGCAGGTGCGACAGCGCGAGCAGGACGTCCACGTCGCCTCCGAGCCCCGGCTCGAGCTCGGCGACGAACCGGGCGAATGCGTCGTTTCCGGTCCCGCCCTGGACGAGGACGCGCACCTGGTATCCGTCGTCAGTGAAGGTGGGCGGGACCTTCCCAGTGCGGAGCAGCTCGCGATACGCGCGATCGATCCCCTGGCCCGTCCGCTCAGCGACCTGCAGCGCCGTGACCGTCTCGAGGAGGAGCCGGTTGCGCGGGGTCGATGGGTGGGTGAGGATGTTCTCGGGGGTCACCCCGAAGACGAGGCCGCCCGGGCTGGTGACCGCGAGCGAGTCGGGCGAGTGCTCGACGTCGACCGCGCCCGCCAGCTCGTAGTCGCGGTGCACCAGCGCGTTGACCACGAGCTCGCGGACGGCGTCCTGCGGGTAGTCGTGAATCTGGATCTGGACGCCGCCCGACGCGTTGAGCGGGTGCACCCGGCTGCGGACGGCCACCGCGTCGAGCAGGGACTCGACCGCGGCGAGGATGGGTCGCGTGGACCGGATGCGCGCGGTCGACTCGCTGCCCGGGCTCGCCCGATACTGGTACGTGAACCCGTGGTTGGGAATCGCCTCCGCGATCGTCCGGGCATCGCCGAGCACCAGCAGCCCGGCCCGCGTCAGCGTGCCGCGGGATGTGAGCAGGCGGAGGTCCCTGGCGAGCCTGCGCTCGTCGGATCGGGCGAGGTCATCCCTGCCAGCCAGCAGGAGCAGCCGGCGAACGCGGGCGACCTCGTCGGCCGACACCGCCTCCATCCCGAGGTCCGTCGCCTCGGCCGACCAGTCCGAGAGTCCGCGGGCGGCCATCGCCTGCCGTTGCTCCTCGGGCGGGAAAGGACGGCACTCGTTCCCCACGCGGCGAGTCGCGGTGCCCGACGTGTTTGCGTAGAACACCGCCCCCTTCGGCACGGTGATCACGACGAGGCGGGCGGTCGCCTCGAGGATCTCCGAGACCGGCACCGAGAGGGACGGCCGAGTGCGGTCGAAGATCCCCTTCCGGATCACGTCGGCGGTCAGGCGAGTCGAGACGCCTTGGAAGGCTGCCGGGCCGCCGACCGCATCGACCACGCCGACCACGATCGTCCCGCCCTCGGCGTTCGCGAGGCACACCACCGCGTCGGCGAGCATCCCGAGCGACCGGCGCGGGTCCGCCGACTCCTCCTGCTTGAATTCGAGCTGCTCGGACTCGAGGTCCCGCGGAACGGCACCGTCGCGGATCAGATCGAGCGTCTCCGAGAGGCTGGCCATGCGGGCGAGTCTGCCGACTAACTGAGAAGCCGTCAAGTCCCGACACTCTCTCAGTTAACCCGCAGTTCGGCGGTCCAGCGTGGCGGGCCACGCGTCGCCGTGCCGCTGTTTCTGTCAGCGCCACGCCTAGACTCAGGAGATGGGCGACTGGCGGGTGAAGTACGACGGGGTGTGCTCGAGGTGCGGCGTCGCGCTCCGCACTGGCGAGGTCGCCGTCTATGACCGGGCGACCCGCACGATCCGCTGCGTCTCGTGCCCCGCCGCCCCGGACTCCGAGCCGCCCGAGCTCGACACTGGCGTCGCCGGGCGGTCGGCCCGTCAGGAACACGAGCGGCGCGCCGCGAAGCGGGAGGCCGCGGTCAGGGGACGCTGGGGGGACCGAATCGGGGGCGTCGTCCTGGCGCTGACCGACGAGCCGCAGCCGATGAGGGCATGGGCCGCCGGCGCGAAGGGCGAGGAGAAGCTCGCGGAGGCGCTCGACGGCTTCATCGTCCTCCACGACCGTCGCGTCCCCGGCACCAGGGGGAACATCGACCACGTCGTCGTCGCGCCGGCGGGCGTGTTCGTCGTGGACGCGAAGCGCTATGAGGGCCGGATCGAGATCCGGAACCACGGCTGGTTCCTGCGGCCCGACGAGCGGCTCCACGTCGGGCGGCGGGACTGCTCCGCCCTCGCCGACAACCTGGGGTGACAGGTGGCGGCCGTCGAGAACGCCCTGCGAGGGGCGGGCGTCGAGCCCCTGCCGCCGATCACGCCCGTCCTCTGCTTCATCGACGCAGACTGGCCGCTCATCTCGCCGCCCGACGTGTTCCGCGGCGTCCGGCTGGAGGGCCCCAGGTCACTGCGCCGGAGGCTGGCGGGCGACGCCCTCGACGATGCGGCCATCGCGCGTCTGGCGCGCGTCCTCGCCGCGGCGCTGCCGCCGAAGTAGCCAGATGCGCGCCGGGCGTCGCGCGCAGTCGATGGCCCGGTGTCCGGGGAACCGCTCCTTGCACCGTCGGTCAAGCGCCGCTCCGATGGCCAATGGGCCTCGCCGCTCGGACCACGATCCTCCACGAACCCGGGCTCCTTCGACTTGTACTCGGTGCCGAGATGACCTTCAGCACGGTGGCGGGATTGCGAGGACGGCCGGTGGCTCTCGGTCAAACCGACACGGAAACACCGAGAACCAGACAGTCCCAACCGGTATCTCGAAGGCCAGTGCGTGGAGAACCAGCAGGTGGGATTGGAGCGATTCCACGCCGGATACCTGACGCTGGTGATGGTGCCGGTCTCGACGACTGCGGATCCGGTTATCGGAAGTGTGCGGCGAGGCGGAAGCGCGGGAACAGTTCGGGTTCGATGAATGAGGTGATCGACGCAATGCGGCTGCTGCGCGTCTCCAGGACGGCGATCGCCCAGGCCATATGGTCGGCGACAGGGTCGGCGCCGAGGTAGAAGGCGATCGCCGGTTGTCCGCCATTGACGGTGAGGAGGGTGTGCCGCCAACTCGGGCATCGCGTCATCGGCACTTCGTGCGCGAAGGCGGCGACGGCTGCAACGCCCTGGTACCAGGTGGTGAGCGGGGGCATCGTCCAGGTGACGTCGTCGGTGAGCAGCGATACGAACGTGTCGAGGTCGCCCGTCTCCAGCGCCACGGCGAATTGGGCCGCGAGTCGGCGGAGTCCGCCGTCGTCTGCCGGCTCGGTCGACCATGGCTCCTCAGCCCTCAGATCTCGCGCCACCAGCGTGCGCCGAGCCCGCGAGAGTGCGGAGTTGACCGATGTGGCCGTGGTGGACATGACCCCGGCGATCTCGGCAGCACTGAACCCGAGGACGTCGGCGAGCAGCAGCGCCGCGCGCTGGTTGCCGGGCAGGTGCTGCAGGGCGGCGATGAAGGCGAGCTCAAGTGACTCCCGGCGGAGCGCATGTTGCGTCGGGTCGGTGTCCGGGTACGGCGTGATCCAGGCGATCTCGGTCGAAGGCTGGGCCTCGAGGTCGACCAGCTCGCTGGCTGGGCTGAGGTCGATGGGCAGCGCACGCCGGGCGCGAGCGGTGGACAGATCGAGGCAGACGCGGGTCGCCACCGTGAAGAGCCAGGTCCGGACCGAGCTGCGCCCCTCAAAGGCATGCAGTCCACGCCAGGCACGCAGGAGCGCCTCTTGGACGGCATCGTCGGCGTCGTGGACCGAGCCGAGCATGCGATAGCAGTGGGCGTGCAACGGGCCCCGGATGGGCGCGATCAGCCGCGTGAACGCAGCATGATCGCCCTCGCGAGCCGCGGCGAGATCGGCATCGTCCCTTCTCAGCGACGGCGCGTTCTCGATCCGATTCACCGGATTCTCGCCCATTGCGACGATTATCCCTCCCTCGCACGGTCTCACCAGGTGAACGATCCGATCCACCGACTCGCCTTGGCGATCCGCGGAGCGCGAGCGGCCACGATCCCCGGCTGAGGAGATGAGAGCGAATGGCGACAGAACCGAAACCCATCGATCACACGTTCACCGCGCCGATCGGCGTCGAGGTGAAGGGCGAGATCTGGAACTGCGTCGAGATGCCCGACTCCGCGCAGTTCTTCGGCACCAGGCGGTCCGTCCGCGTCGATGGCACCGTCGACGGGATCCCGCTGTCGAACGTCGGGCTATGGGTCACCGGGCGCGGCGGGCACATGGTGCCGCTCAACGCCAAGCTCCGCAAGCAGCTCGGCAAGGGCATCGGGGACGAGGTCACCGTCCACCTGGAGCGGCGCCGCAGTTGACCCACCGTGCGTCCAGTCAGGTGAGCGGGTCGGACTGGAACGCGCGGACCTCTTGTGCGCACCGCAGGCGGTCGCGATCTTCGCGGCCCATTCGAGGGCTGCGGCTCGGGTGGGAGGTCGACGATGGCGAAGCCGCCGTCGAGCTCCTTGGTCTGCGGGTAGGTGCCGTCGGTCACACATCCACTGGCCCGCATGAGTCAGCGACTGGACAGGGCTACCGGAGACCTGGGCCCGCGAGGCGGTCGGGGCCGGGGCGTACAGCCGCCGCCTGGGTCGGCGGATCCGCGAGGGCTACGCCGCCAAGCGCCGCCGCCACGCCGACCCCGGCGGTCGGGCGCCGTTCGGGTTCCGGCGGGTCGGCGATCCCCCCTCGTGCAGCAGGATCCGGATCGGATCGCGATCGTGCAGCGCGTCTTCGCACGGAGCGCAGCCGGCCGCACCGATCGTCAGGTCGCCGACGAGGTGGGCCTCGGGCTGTACGTCGTCCGCTCGATGCTGACGAACCCGCTCTATGTCGGCCGGCTGCGCGACAGGACGCCGACGCAGTTCGCCGCCCCGGTCGACCCTGCCCTCTACAGCGCCGTTCAGGATCGCCGGGCCGCCCGGACGAGCCGCCGACCGGGGCGCCCAGCCCGGCGGGCGACCTGCCTGCTCCCGATGCTCGAATGCGCCTCGTGCGGGCAGCGGCCCATCGGCGACTCCGGACGCTACCGGCATCGCGACCCGTGCCCCGCCTTCGAGGCCGCCGCCAGCCGGCCGCGCCGGCCTGTTCGAGGACAACACCGCCGCGCCCCGGGACGCTCGCATGCGCAGCACGCATACGAGCGGATCGTTCCGCTCGTCCTCGAGCGCGTCCGCCTTGGCGCCGAGGACATCGCGGCGACCGTGGCGCTGGTGCGCTACAGGCGCACCCGGGACGCGGCCGAGCTCGAAGCCGCCATGCGCCGGCTCGACGCCGAGGAGCACACCGCCCGTCACGCGGTCGAGCGTGCGCCGCTCACGGCCGCGGAGGTGGTCGCCTACCTTCGCGATCTGCCGAGATTGTGGGCCGGCGGCGAACCCCGAGGCGCGCGAGCCCTCGCAGAGGCGCTCTCTGCGCGTGTGAGGGCGTTCGGGATCAGCCGGATCGAGATCGAGCCGACGGAGGCCGCAGTCGAGCGCGGGCTGGCCGAAGCCTTCGGGGTCGATGAGGTGGTTATGGTCGGGGCGAGAGGATTTGAACCTCCGACCTCATCGTCCCGAACGATGCGCGCTACCAAGCTGCGCCACGCCCCGACCGAAAGCCCGCTGAGGGCGCGCAGATGATACCGCATGCGTGGCGCCCGGCCGAATCGCCGAGCGGCCCGGGACGCTGCCCAGACAGCATTCGAGCCCACCGCCTGTGCGATGGGCCCGACTGCTTCTCCCCGGTGCGCGGCGCACCTGCCGGACGGCGGCGCAGCTCGCGACACCTCCCGCCCCCCGACGGGCTGGCGCTCAACGGTAGCGCCGTGCAAGCGCTTTCGCCACGGACGAATGTCGTACGAGCGTGCGAACCCCGGCAGCGACTCGGTGCCGGGGCGCGTCGCGGCGCTGGCAGGCCTCGCTAGTACGCCTCGAGGTAGCGGTCCAGCTCCCAGCCGGTGACCTGCGTGCGGTACTCGTCCCACTCGGCCCGCTTGGCCGAGACGTAGTGCGCAAGCACGTGGTCGCCGAGCGCCTCGCCGATGACCGCGTCCCGCTCCAGCTCGTCGATGGCCTCGCCGAGGGTCCCGGGCAACTCGCGGATCCCCTTCTCGGCGATCCGCGAGGCGTCCATCTCGAACAGCGATTCCTCCACGGGCTCGCTGAGCACAAGGCCGCGCTCCACGCCGTCGAGGCCCGCCGCGATCATCGCCGCGAAGGCGAGATAGGTGTTGGACGAGGGGTCGGGGCAGCGGACCTCGGCGCGCGTGCCCTCCACGGACTTGCCGGGCGAGATCATCGGCACGCGGATGAGCGCGGAGCGGTTGGTGCGGCCCCAGGTGATGTACGTGGGGGCCTCGTAGCCGGGGATGAGCCGCTTGTACGAGTTCACGAGCGGGGCGAGGATCGCGGACATGCCCCGGGCGTGGGCGAGGATGCCGGCCATGTACGAGGTCGCGACCTCGGACAGGCCGTAGGGCGCGCCCGGGTCGGCGAAGGCGTTGCGGGCGGCCGCGATCGAGTAGAGGCTCTGGTGGGTGTGCATGCCGGAGCCGTTGATGCCGTGGATGGGCTTGGGCATGAACGTGGCGTACAGGCCGTGCAGCTGGGCGATCGCCTTGAGCGTGAACTTGAACGTCACCGCGTTGTCGGCGGTCTTGAGCGCGTCGGCGTACTCGAAGTCGATCTCGTGCTGGCCCTCGGCCACCTCGTGGTGCGCGGCCTCGACGCGGATGCCGAAGGCCTCGAGCGCGTCCACCATGTCCTGGCGGACCTCCTGCGCGAGGTCGGTCGAGTAGTCGAAGTAGCCCGCCTGGTCGTGGGGCAGCGGCTTGATGGCGCCGTCCTCGCCGCGCCGGAGCAGGAAGAACTCGAGCTCGGGGCCGGTGTTGACGATGTACCCCAGCGCCCGCGCCCGCTCCACCTGGCGCCGCAGCACGTAGCGCGGATCGCCGGCGAAGGGCTCGCCGCGGGGCGTGTAGACGTCGCAGATGACGCGGGCGGTGCCGCGGGGGCCGCTGCCGGGCTGCCAGGGGATCTCGTTGAACGTCGTCATGTCGGGCGCGAGGTACTGGTCCGACTCGGCGATCCGCGTGAAGCCCTCCACCGAGCTGCCGTCGAACCACGTCCCGTGCAGGACTGCATCCTCGAGCCGGCCGATCGGGATGGTCACGGCCTTGACCACGCCGAGGATGTCGGTGAACTGGAGCTGCACGAAACGGATGCCGCGCTCGCGCGCCGCCTGGATCCGCGCCTGGGGGTCGAGTCCGTCCGTCACGCCGTGGGTGCCTCCGTGTGGTTGCACGGAGTCTAGACCGGTGGCCGCCGGCGCAGGGGGCGGCGGCAGGTTGCGGATGGGGGATGGCGGGGTGTCGGTCAGGCGGGCGGGGGTCGCTCGGTCCGGCGGGTTCGCGGCGCCGCGAGCCGCCACCAAGTCGTCGAGGAAGCGCCCGAACTCGCGCCCCACGTCCACGTACCGGTCCGCCTTGACGGTGAGCGCCAGGCGGCCCTCGGCGGTGAGCCGGCCCCAGATGCGCCGCCGCGGCATCCAGAACGTGATCAGCAGGCCGACGATGAGGAGCAGGAACGCGAGCCAGGCGACATCGGCGCCCGGGTCCTTCTTGGCGATCAGCAGGGTGTACTGCGAGACCCCGGAGAACACGACCGAGAAGTCGGTCCCGTCGGGCACCGCCGCCTCGCCCTGCGCGAGCGCCACCGGTCCGAGGCCCACCGTCGTGGTCGTCCCGTCGGCGTTGAGCGTGCCCCGGAACGGCAGGACGAGCAGAATCCCGGTGCCCGAGCTGTCCTTCTGGAGGACCAGCTGGAGGGCCACGTCGCGGCCCGGCACGGCGAGCTGCGCGAACGGCAGGCTGGCCACCGTGTCGGTCATCGGCACCGCGCCCGACCACAGCGGCCTGCCGTCCTGGTCGCGGATGACCAGCACCGGCGCGGGCCCGAAGCCGTTCTGGTGGAACGTGTAGCCGGCCGCCTCCAGCGGGTCGTTGACGCGGATCACCTTGTCGGCGATCTGCTGGCCGTTCTGGTAGACGGCGAGGTGCGTGGTGAAGTCGCTCGGGTGGCCCGTGTCGAGGCCGGGCGCCGAGAAGCCGAGGTTCTTGACCAGCAGCAGCCCGGGCGTGCCGATTGGCTGGACGGTGAGCGAGTCGCCGTTGGCGACCACCAGGGCCTGCTCGTCGCCGAGTGCGCTGGTGGCCGCCGCCGCGACCAGGAACAGCACGAGCCCGGCGTGGGTGAGCAGCGTGGCCAGCTTCACCCACCGGTTGCGGTCGCCGTAGAGGAAGGTGACGCCGTCGACCTGCGCCTGGCGCACCCGGTAGTGGTGCCGCCGGAGGGTCGCGGCCACGGTCGCCGCGTCCACGCCGTCGAGGGCCGCACGCTCGGGCAGGCGCGGGTCGAAGAAGGGCTCCGGCTGGACGACGCGAATGTCGGCGCCGGCGCGCCACAGGCGGGGCGTGCGGTCGACGGTGCAGGCGACGATGGACAGGATCAGGATCACGAGGCCCACGCTGAACCACGTGGACGTGAACACGTGGAACAGCTGCAGGCGCTCGAGCGCGTTCACCACGCCCACGCCGAGCACCGGGTCGTACTCCGCGTGGAGCTTGCCCATCTCGTTGGCGTAGTCCGTCGCGGAGCGGAAGGCGAAGCCCGGCAGCTGCTTGAGCGTCATGCCCACCACGGCGAACAGGGCGAGCACGATGATCTGGACGACCGCGAAGTCGACGGACGTCAGCAGGCCCCAGACCGCACTGCCGACACGGAGGGCAAGCCCGGGCACGGGACGGACGGCGGGACGGCGGGCGGCGATCGTGGCGATCGGCGGGCTCCTCGCGCTGCGGTGCAGAGCGGCGACGGGACGCGGCACGCTCGCCGGGGGATGGTACCGCGGGGTGTCCTCGGGGGCGGCGGGACCGATGCCCAGGGGGGAGCGGCGGCGGGAGGCTACCGGCGGGGGCGATCGGCGGGGGCGGCGGGGGCGATCGGCGGCGGGTGGTCGGCGGGGGCGGCCGGCGGCGGGGGGATCGGCGAACGTCGTTCCGCTGTACCGGTCGAGCCGGTAGTACGCGCCAGATCAGGCCGCGATACCGGCACCGGCGGTATTTCGGGGGTTCCTCGTGCGTGCGCCGCCGGGACCTCTTGGATACCACCGGCGGGGGCGGTATCCAGGGCGAAGCGGCGGCGGGGGCGGTGCCCAGGGGGACGCGGCGGCGGGTGGGGCGGTGCCCCGGGCGAAGGGCGGGATCGGTCGCGGCGGGCGGTCGTGAGCCTGAACGGTCCCAGCCGCGGGGCGCCCGCAGAGCGGCCGTCGTGGGTCCCGCCTACCGCGTCCCCCACTGGTAGCTCTGCTTGAGCAGGCGCAGGTAGACGAACGTCTCGGTCTCGCGGACACCGGGGATCTTGCGCAGCTTGGTCGACAGGAACACCAGCAGCGCGTCATTGTCCGCCGCGACGCACTCGACGAGGATGTCATACGTGCCGGCGGTGACCACCACGTAGTCCGTCTCCGGGAAGGCGGCGATCTCCTCCGCGACCTCGATCAGCCGGTCGGCCTGGACCTTGATGCCGATCATCGCCATCTGCTGGAAGCCCAGCTTGAGCGGGTCGGTGACGCCCACGATCTGGAGGATGCCCTCGCTGATCATCCGCCCGGTGCGCGCGCGCACGGCTGCCTCGGACACGCCAAGGTCGGTGGCGATCTGCGTGAACGGCCGGCGGCCGTCCTCCTGGAGCTGCTCGATGATGCGCTTGTCGAGGTCGGAGACCTCGTGCACACGGGCGGTGCGGCCTCGCGCCTCGTTCATCTGGGCTCCTTGGCCCGCACGCCACCGGGGCGATGCCTCGCGTGCATCGACAGGCCCCGCGCGGGTGCGGTGGCGGCGGATGCTAGCACGAGGTCGACGATTGGCCCACGGGTTCCGCAGGGCGGGTCAAGGAGCTGTCCGACGGGCATTGCGACGCAGATCGGGGTCCGCCCGTCCGTCACCCCCGGTCGAGCAGCTCGAGCGCCGGCGCCAGGCCAGCCACGGACGCCTCGGTGATGGGGTCGACCACCAGCTGCACGTGGCCGATGCCCTCGTCCGCGTAGGCGCGCAGACCGGCCGCGATCTCCTCCGGCGAGCCCTGCAGCGGCGCGACGGACATGCGGGGGTCCGTGTCGCCCATGATCCGGCCCTTGCCGCCCGGCATGCGGACCTGCACGGCCACCGTCCGCTCCACCTCGCCCGGATTGCGGCCCACAGCGGCACAGGCCTCGTCGACCAGCGCCCGGAGCCGCGGCACCCCCGCGGGCGAGTTGCGCGTGTCGGCGTACCACGCATTCCACGCGGCGACGTGCGGGAGCGTCGCCTCCAGCATCCGCGGGCCGATCGAGCCCACCATGAGCGGCGGGCCGCCAGGGCGCGCCGGCCTGGGCAGCAGCACCGCCTCGCGGGCCGTGAAGAACTCGCCCGCGAAGTCGATCGCGCCGTCGGCCAGCAGCGTGCGCACGATGGTGAACGCCTCCTCGAACCGCGCGATCCGGTGGTCGAACGGGGCTCCCAGCGCGGCGAACTCGACCTCGTTCCAGCCGGCGCCTAGGCCCAGCACCAGCCGCCCGCCCGAGATCTCATCCACGGTGGCGGCAAGCTTGGCGAGCATGAACGGGTGGTGGAACGCCGTGGCGGCCACGAGGGGCCCGATGGCCACCCGCTCGGTGGACTCGGCCAGGCCCGCCAGGGTGGTCCACACCTCCCACGGGGCACGCGTCGAGCCGTCCGTGTAGCGGTACAGCAGGTGGTCGCCGGCCCAGATCGAGTCGAAGCCGGCCTGCTCGACCGTTTGGGCGATGGCGCGGAGCTCTGGCCAGCGGACCTCGCGCTCCACTTCGGGCAGCTGGACGCCAACCCCCAGGGGCCGGCCGGGTCGTCGAGGGATCATGGCCAGACGGTAGCGCATGTGGCGCCCGTCTCGGGCGGGCCGAGCGGTGGCCCGGCGGCCGCGCGGCGGACGGTCAGCCGAGCGGTGGC
>JAKAMV010000115.1 GCA_021812735.1 Chloroflexota bacterium
CACCCGCGACGACCAGCAGACGCAGGTGGCCGAGGCCACCCTCGCCATGCTCGCCCGCGTGCAGGCGCAGCCGGACCAGTTCCCGGCGCCGGCATCGCCGGCGCCCGACGCCTCGGGCTCGCCGAGAGCCGCCCCGGCCGGGTCCTGACCGGCTCAGCCCGTCGGCGCCGCTCGCCTCCCCAGCCCGGCCGCGCTCGCGAGCCTGGCCGGGGCGCCGGTGGCGAGGGCGATTCCCCCCACGACGAGCAGCACGCCCAGCAGCTGCTCGCCCGAGGGGTCCTCGCCGAGCAGGACGACGCCCAGCACCAGCGTCGCCACCGGCTGGACCAGGAGCAGCACCGACGAGATCACCGCCGGCAGTCGCGGCAGCGCGGCCTGGATCGCGACGTAGCCGATCGACTGCGAGACCACGCCGTAGGCGAGCAGGAAGCCGAGCGCCGGCCAGCCGGGCGCGAGGTCGAGGCTCCCAACCCCGGCGCCGAACAGCCCCGCGAGAAGTCCGGTGGCCGCGGTGGCGACTGCCACCGGCCCGGCCGGGCGGTGATCGGGGCTGGCCTGCCGGATCACGAGCAGGTAGCCGGAGTACGCGAATGCGGTGACGAGGCCGATCGCCACCCCGGCCCTCGGGTCGGCGCCGTACGCCTCGCCGCCCACGACGCCTGAGATCAGCACCACCCCGGCGAGCATGGCGGGGATCGCGAGGAACACCTCGCGGCGCGGCCGCTCCCCGAGCAGGAGCCATGCCGCCATCGCCACGACGACCACCTGCAGGTTGCCCATGACCGTGGCCAGGCCCGCGCCCATCAGGTCCACCACCACGTGGAAGGTGATCAGGTCAGCGGCGAAGAAGGCGCCGGCGAGTGCGGACACCGCGACGGTCCTCCGGCTCATCGGGCCACGCTCCACCACCTCGGCCCGAGCGACGAGCAGCAGGATCGGCAGCCCGAACAGGCACCGGAAGAAGACGCCGGTGGCCGGCGAGACGCCGGACCAGCGGTAGAAGATCCCCGAGGAGGCGATGGCGAGCGCGCCGAAGACGGCCGCCGCACGCGGCCGCGAGCCGACCGACGAGAAGCGGCTCAGCGCTTCTCCGGCACGCCCACGAAGCGCAGGCCGAGCTCCTGGTACTGCCCCTCGTCAGGCGCGGAGGGCGCCTCGAGCATGAGGTCGGAGCCCGACTGGGTCTTCGGGAACGCCATGACCTCGCGGATGTTCGTCTGGTAGCTCAGCAGCGCGGCCCAGCGGTCCACGCCCAGGGCGATCCCGCCGTGGGGCGGCGCGCCGTACTCGAACGCCTCGAGGATGGCGCCGAATCGCTCGCGCATCTGCTCGATCGTGTAGCCCTGGAGGTTGAAGCTGCGGGCCAGCAGGTCGGGCTTCCAGATCCGCACCGAGCCGCCGCCAAGCTCCCAGCCGTTGAGCGCCACGTCGTACTGCATCGCCTTGGCGCGTCCCGCCGGGTCGCCGGGCGCGCGGACGTCGAGGTCGCCCGACAGCGTGGTCAGCAGCGCCTCGTCCTCGGGCACCACGCCGCTGAACGGGTTGTGGGTGGCGTCCCAGCGGCGGTGCTCCGCATCCCACTGGTACATCGGGAAGTGGTGGACCCAGCAGTACGCGAGCTCGCTGGGGTCGGCCAGGTCCAGGCGAGCGGCGATCTCGTTGCGCAGCCGCCCGAGGACGTCATTGGTCGTGTCTTGCGTGTCGGCGACCACGAGGATCAGGTCGCCCTCGCTCGCGCTCGCGGCCGCGCGCACCGCGGCCTGCGTCTCGGCGGACAGGAACTTGGCTATCGGGCCGTGGAGCTCGCCGCCCGGCTGCACCGAGAGGTGCACGAGACCCCGGGCACCGAAGCGCTTGGCGAGCTCGGTGAGCTCGTCCACCTCGCGCCGCGACACGCCGCCCATGCCGGGTGCGGTGATGCCCTTGACCCGCCCGCCGGCCGCCAGCGTCTCGTCGAACACGCGGAAGCCCGACGGCGCGCCGATCGCCGGCCTCAGGTCGAACAGCTCCACCCCGAAGCGCAGGTCCGGCTTGTCCGAGCCGAAGCGCTCCATCGCGTCCTCGTACTCGAACACCGGGAACGGGACCTGGCGGATCGGGCGCTCGGGCACCGTGGCCCGGGTGACGTCGATCACCATCGCCTCGATGAATCCGCGGACCGTGTCCTCGTCCACGAAGCTCATCTCGAGGTCCAGCTGCGTGAACTCCGGCTGGCGGTCGCCGCGCAGGTCCTCGTCGCGGAAGCAGCGCGCGATCTGGAAGTAGCGGTCGATGCCGGCGACCATCAGCAGCTGCTTGAGCTGCTGCGGGCTCTGCGGCAGGGCGTACACGGTGCCCGGCTGAAGGCGAGATGGCACGATGAAGTCGCGGGCGCCCTCGGGCGTGGACTTGATCAGGTTGGGCGTCTCCACCTCGACGAACCCGTGCGCGTGGTGGACCTCCCGGATCGCCTGGACCAGGCGGCTGCGCAGCAGCAGGCGACGGGCCATGGCCTCGCGGCGGAGGTCGAGATATCGGTAGCGCAGCCGGATGCTCTCGTCGATCGGCGCGTCCGGGTCGTTGATGTAGAAGGGCGGGGTCCTGGCCTCGTTGAGGATCCGGACCCTGCGTGCCTGCAGTTCCACCGCGCCGGTGGCCAGCTTCGCGTTCTCGGTGCCCGGCTGGCGCCTCGCGACCACGCCCTCGACCGCGATGACGAACTCGCTGCGGACCTTCGAGGCCTCGCCGTGCGCCTCGGGCGCGTCGGCGGCGTCCACCACCACCTGCGTGATGCCGTGGCGGTCTCGCAGGTCGATGAAGATCAGCTTGCCGTAGTCGCGCCGGCGGTGCACCCAGCCCGCGAGCTTGGCGTCCGCGCCGTCATCGTCCACGCGGAGCTGCCCACACGTGTGGGTGCGGTAGGGCGTGGCGAGCGGGGCGGGTTCGGCGGACACGGATGGGCTCCCGGATGCGGGTTGTGGCTGGTCCCATCGTAGCGGAGGCGACCGACCGGGCCCCTCGGTCACTGCCGACGTGATGGTCAGGTCACGCAGCGCTCAGGCGTGCCGGTGGCTGCCCTCGGCACGGGCGAGATCGCGCGCCAGGTCCCGGACCGCGACCTCCTTCTGCGTTCCGGCCAGCAGGTCCCGCAGGCCGACGTGGCCCTCCGCGAGCTCCTCGCCCACGATCACCGCGAAGTGCGCGCCGTCCTTGCCGGCCGCCTCGAGCTGCCGTCCCAGCTTGCGCCGCGCCAGGTCGGCGCGGACGCGGAGCCCCGCGCCCCGCAGCTCGGTCGCGATGCGCAGCCGGCTGACCGTGTCGTCGGGGTCCGCCGAGACCACGACCGCCAGGGGCCGGTCGGGGGGCGCAACGGGCCCGTCCGGGCGGGCCTGCTCGGCGAGCACGAGGGCCACTCGGTCGAGGCCCAGCCCGAAGCCGATGCCCGGCGTCGGCCGGCCGCCCAGCAGCTGCACGAGGCCGTCGTACCGGCCGCCTCCACCGAGCGCCTGCTGCTGGCCCTCCCTGCCGGCGACGTAGAACTCGAACGCCGTGCGCGTGTAGTAGTCGAGGCCGCGGACCAGCCCGGGCTCCACCCGGCACGGCACGCCGAGCGCCGCCAGGTGTGCCCGGACGCTCTCGAAGTGCGCGGCACAGGCGTCGCACAGGTGGTCTGTGATCCGCGGCGCCGCAGCGTTGAGGCCCGCCATGTCCGGGTCCTTGGAGTCCAGCAGCCGCAGGACGTTCCGCTCGAGGCGGCCCCGCTCGGTCGGCGGGAGCTGCGAGATGTGACCCCGGTAGTAGTCGGTGAGGGTCGCGATGTAGGCCGGGCGACACGCCGGGTCGCCGATCGAGTTGACGAGCACCTCGACGCCCTCCACGCCGACCTCGGTGTAGAAGCGGTGGCCGAGCTCGACGACCTCCGCGTCGATGGCCGGGCCGGCGTCCCCGATCGCCTCCACGTCGAACTGCCAGAACTGGCGGTAGCGGCCGGCCTGCGGGCGGTCGTAGCGGAACATCGGGCCGGTCGTCGTGAGCTTCACCGGCTGTGACCAGGTCTGCATCCCGTGCTGCACGTAGGCGCGGACGATGCCCGCGGTGGGCTCGGGCCGGAGCGCCCAGGCCTCGGCCTCCTCGGAGCGCGGGGCGAGCCGGAACAGCTCCTTCTCCACGACGTCGGTGACCTCGCCGATGCCGCGCTCGAACACGGCCGTCTGCTCGAACAGGGGCGTCTCGATCGGCCGGTAGCCGTAGCGGTGGGTCAGGCCCGCGGCGATGCGGATCAGGCGGTCGAAGACGGCACGATCCTCGGGCAGCAGGTCGCGGGTGCCCCGGGGGGCTCGGTACGTCGGCATCGCTCAAGAGTGTACGGGCTGGCGGTCGCTGCGCGGCCCCGGAGGCGGGCGCGGCCTGCGGGCTGCGTGCAGCCGCTGCGATCACCACGAACGCGCCGTCATCGCTACTGGCTCGTGGTGATCGCGAGGGGCCAGGATCGGGCGCGGGCCGACGCGACATGGCGCCATCCACGCCTGACATGACTGCAAGGCTGTACCGCAGCCGCAAGCACCGCCAACCGCTCCCCGGGCGCATGGTCGGACACGGAGATGGGCTGGTTCTGCCGTCCCGCCACCGCGCCACCTCCCTTCCATCGGCCCTGTGCATGTCCGGCGCCGGAGCGACATGGCGGGCGACGGCCGGACGTTCAGAAGCGGAGCGCCTTGCGGGGCGTCCGCCGCCGGCCGGTCGAACTGGGCCCACGAGTTCGTGTCCGGGTGGTACCGGAACCAGCGGCAGACGGCGGTTGCGCCACCGCCTCCAAGCGCGATGAGCCCAGAGAGCGACTCGTCGTGCCACAACCTGAGGTCGTTCTCGGGCTGTGCCACAGCCTGCCGCGCCCGGGCCCTCGTGTCGAAGGGCGGCACCTCGCCGGTCCCGTCCCACGATCAGGGGCTGCTGTGCCAGAGGCGTTCGCCAAGCGGCGAGGGACAACTTTCACGTTCACGTCAAGGTTGGGCTATCGTGTGGATCGTGAACCAGTCATCCGCCGTGCCGTCTCGGCTGCTGCGCATCCAGGAGGTCGCCGACGAGACGGGCCTGACGCCCCGTTCCATCCGCTACTACGAGGAGGTCGGGCTGCTGGCCCCCGCCGCCCGCTCGGAGGGGGCCTACCGCCTCTACGACGCCGACGACCTCGAGCGCCTGCGATTCATCGCCGGCCTGCGCAACGACGCCGGCTTCTCGCTCGCGGAGATCGGCCAGCTCCTGGAGGACGAGCAGGCGCGCGAGCGCAACCGGGCGCAGTTCCGTGGCGGCGATCCCGCGACCCGGCGCGCCGCCATCACCGACGCGCTCGCCAGGATCGACCGCCAGATCGAGACCCTTGAGCGCAAGCGGGCGCGGATCGACGCCATGCTCGCCGACGCGGCGGCCCGCCGGGCGCACAACCTGGCCCACCTCGACGACCTCGACGCCGGCCGGGGGCCCGACCACCTGCCCATCTTGGGTGGCCTGCGAGCGTCGGGGGAGGCCGGCGCATGAGTCGCGGCCCGTCGCTGCGCAACGGCGCCCGTGCCTTCGGACACCGCAACTACCGGCTGTTCTTCATCGGCCAGGGCATCTCGCTCGTGGGCACCTGGATGCAGACGGTGGCCCAGGCCTGGCTCGTGCTCAAACTCACCAGCGACCCGTTCATGCTCGGCCTGCTCTCGGTGGCCCAGTTCCTGCCGGTGATGGTCCTCGGCCTGTTCGGGGGGATCGTCGCGGACGCCCTGCCCAAGCGCCACACGCTGATCGCGACGCAGACCATCCAGATGCTGCTGGCGTTCATTCTGTTCGCGCTCACGCAGGCGGGCGTCGTGCAGGTCTGGCACATCCTGGTGCTGGCCATCCTGCTGGGCCTCACCAACACCGTCGACATGCCCACGCGCCAGGCGTTCGCCGTCGAGATGGTGGGCCGCGACGACGTGCAGAACGCCGTGGCGCTGAACTCCGCGATGTTCAACGGCGCCCGGATCGTGGGCCCCGCCCTCGCAGGCTTCGCCATCCAGCTGTTCGGCATCCCGATCGCGTTCCTGCTGAACGCGCTCAGCTTCCTCGCGGTGATCGTGGCGTACGCGGTCATGAACGACGACGACCTGCGCTCCCCCGCCCACTACCACCGCCCCTCGACGGTCCGTGCAGTGGGCGAGACGCTTGCCGACGGGCTGCGCTACTGCTGGCGGTCGCCGATGCTGCTGCTGCCGATCACGATCATCGGCCTCGCGTCCACGTTCGGCATGAACTTCGGCGTGGTGATCCCGGCGCTCGCCGACGAGGTGCTCAAGACCGACGCCGCCGGCTATGGCTTCCTGATGGCGGCCACCGGCGTCGGCTCGATGGCCGCGGCGCTCGCGATTGCCTTCTCCGGCCGCCCGCGCCCGATGATCATCGGAATCGGCTCGGTCGCGCTGGGGGCGGGCCTGGTGGCTGCCGGCGAGATCCATGCGTTCGCCCTCGCCCTGCCGGCGATGGCGCTGGTGGGCCTCGGTGCGATCGGGATGGCCGCCACGGCGAACACCACGATTCAGCTGAACGTCGAGGACGACTACCGCGGCCGTGTGATGAGCGTCTACACCACCGTCTTCGCCGGCTCCACACCGGTCGGCGGCCTGTTCGCCGGCTGGCTGGCGTCTGCGACCACCGTCAGCACGTCGCTGATCGTCGCGGGCGTGCTCGCCGCGCTCACCGGCCTCGTCGCCGTCGCGTGGCTCGGCCAGATCCGCGCCCGGGGGATCGCCCCGGTGCTGGCTGCCGACGCCGCGGCCCCGTCCGCGGCCGGCGCGCCTCCCCGCTGACGCGGGTGCGGCGGACCCCCTCCCGGCAGCGCCGCGCCCACCGGATGGCCCCCCGCCCGCCGGCCTACCCCAGGTCGCGCTGGACGTTGAGGACGTCCTTGAGCTGCTCCACGCGGCCCATGACCTTGGCGAGCTGGGCGACGGACGCAACCTGGAGCGTCATGGTCAGCAGCGCCGTGTGGTCCTGCGAAACGGACACGTTGGCCGCCAGGATGTTCACCCGGTTCTCGGCCATGACCTGCGTGACGTCGGACAGCAGGCCCGTGCGGTCGTAGGCCTCCACGCGGATCGCGATCGGGTACGTCTGGGCGGGCGCCGATTCCCACTCGACGTCGATCAGGCGCGAGACCTCGCGCTCGTTCATGACCGTCGGGCAGGAGCGCAGGTGCACGGTGATCCCCTTGCCGCGGGTGATGAACCCCTGGATCGGGTCGCCCGGGATGGGGTGGCAGCACTTGGCGAACCGAACCAGCAGGTCTCCCACCCCCTTGACGCGGACGCCGCCGCTCCGGCTGGGCTGCGGCTGGGCGACCGTGGGCAGGGCGGCCTGGCCGTCGTCCATGACGCCGAGGCGGATCACCACCTGCTGAGCCGAGACCGCGCCGTAGCCGATGGCCGCGAAGAAGTCGTCGATCGTCTCGTGGCCGTAGCTCTTGGCGACCTCGGCGACCTTGTCCATGCCGATCTGCTGGACGCTCGTCCGGGCGAGCCGGCGGAGCTCGCGCTCGAGCGCCTCCCGGCCGTGGACGATGTTCTCGGCGCGGTCCTTCTTCTTGAACCACTGCCGGATCTTCTCCCGGGCGTGCGAAGTCCGGACGATGTTGAGCCAGTCGCGCGACGGCCCGTGCTCGCCCTTGGTCGTGACGATCTCGACGATGTCGCCGTTCTTGAGCCGGTAGTCGAGGGGGACGAGCCGGTTGTTGACCTTGGCGCCGATGGTGCGGTGGCCGATGTCGGTGTGGATGCGGTAGGCGAAGTCGAGCGGAGTCGAGCCGGCCGGCAGGTCCTTCACGTCGCCGCGCGGCGTGAACACGAACACCTGGTCCTGGAAGATGTCGAGCTTGATCCCCTCGACGAACTCGGTCGCGTCCGACTCGCTGACGTCGCGCTGCCACTCCATCAGCTGGCGCAACCAGGCGAGTTTGGCGTCGTAGTCGCGCTCGGCCTTGGAGCCCTCCTTGTAGCGCCAGTGGGCCGCGATGCCCACCTCGCTCACCTGGTGCATCGCGTGCGTCCGGATCTGGATCTCGAGCGGCTTCCCGTCGAGCGCGATCACCGCGGTGTGGAGCGACTGGTACAGGTTGTTCTTGGGGACCGCGATGTAGTCGTCGAACTGGCCGGGGATGGGCCGCCACAGCGAGTGGACGATGCCCAGCGCGGCGTAGCAGTCGCGGATCTCGTCGACCAGGATCCGGATCGCGTAGACGTCGTAGATCTCGCCGAACTCGGCGCCCTTGCGCTGCATCTTCTTGTGGATGCTGTAGATGTGCTTCGGGCGGCCCTGCAGCTCGGCCACGAGGCCCGCCTCCGCGAGGCGCGGGCGCAGCTCCTCGATCGCGCGCTCGATGTAGCTCTCGCGGCCCTTGCGACGCGTGTCGAGCAGCTTCGCCAGCTCGCGGTAGCTCTCCGGCTCGAGCGCCTTGAACGAGAGGTCCTCGAGCTCCCACTTGATCTGCCAGATGCCGAGCCGCTCCGCCAGCGGCGCGTAGATCTCCATCGTCTGGCGGGCGATGCGCTGCTGCTTCTCGGCGGGCAGTGCGCCCAGCGTGCGCATGTTGTGCAGCCGGTCCGCGAGCTTGATGAGCACGACGCGGATGTCGTCGGCCATCGCGAGGAACATCTTGCGGATGTTCTCGGCCTGCTGCTGCTCGTGGCTGTGGGTGCTGAACTTGGACAGCTTGGTGACCCCGTCGACGAGGTGCGCGATCTCCGGCCCGAAGGTGTCCTCGACATCGGCGAGGCCGTACTCGGTGTCCTCGGGGACGTCGTGCAGGAGCGCCGCCGCCACGGCGACAGGATCGATGCCCAGATCGGCGAGGATCTGCGCCGACGCGATGGGGTGCATCACGTAGGGCTCGCCGGATGCCCGCACCTGGCCGCCGTGCGCCTCGACCGCCAGCGCGAATGCGCGCTCCACCACGCCCAGGTCCGCCTGCGGGTGGTGGGCGCGCAGCGATTCCATCAGCGGCCGGCGAGCGGCCTCGGGGGTCTGGTGGGCGTTGCGGTGGGGCCGGTGCGCCTGGCCCTCGACCGGCATCACCGGACCGCCCTCGCGGCTGCCGCGCCGACCCTGCCGATGCGCCGCGGTGCGCGGCTTCTCGACGGCGGTCTCGGGTTCGCGCACGACAGGGTCGGCCATCATCGAAGTCTACCCCGCCGTCGCCCAACGCCATCGCGTGTCCACCGCCCGAGGAAGGCTCAGGGGCCCAGCAGACCCACCGCCAGCGTGCCGGCCAGCGCGAGGTTGCCGGCCGGATCGACTTTGACCGATGTGAAGTGCAGCGGCACATCCTCGCCGGCGCGCAGGAGCGTCAGGGTCGGGATGCCGTCAGCCGTGGCCACCAGGTTCCCGCTCGCGTCCGCCGAGAGCGTCGCGGTGACGATGCCGGCCGCCTTGAACACCACCTTGTCGGGTGCGCTGAACCGGATCGCGGACGCTGGGACGTCCACGCCCGTCACCGAGGAGACCTCGGCGGCGACCAGGGTCCGCGCGTCCGCGGCGGCGATCGTCGTGCTCGCGGTCACCCGGTCGCCGGCGCCGCCGAGGTCGATGGCGTCCAGGCCGAGGGGCTGGCCGGCCACGTCGGGCACCGTCACCCCGGTGAGGCGCCCCGCCACGCCGCCCGCCGTCCTCCCGAGCAGCGACACGTCGAGCAGGGTCACGTCCAGCGCGTCGATCTGGAGGCCGCGGAAGGTGGCGCTGGTGGCCCGCACTCTCACGCGGTCGGCGTGAAGCCCGAGCAGGTCCCAGGGCGGGTCGGCCGCAACGTTGACGGTGAGGTCGCCGGCCTGCAGCCCCGCGGCCCGGACGCCGGCCGTGAGCAGCCCGGCGGCCACCGCCGGCAGGCCGATGAACACCGCCAGCGCCACGACGGCCGCCGCCATGGCGACCGTGAACAGGCAGCCGCGCACCGGTCAGCCGACCCGGAAGCCCATCGCGGCGAGCGTCTCCCGGGCCACTCCGGCCTCGTCCCAGGGGATTGCGCCGGTTGCGTACAGGATCGTGGGTTCATGTCCCTTGCCGGCGAGGAGCACCACGTCGCCCGGCCGGGCGCGCTCGAACGCCGCGGCGATCGCCGCCCGGCGGTTCGGGATCCCGAGCACGTCCACCCCCTCGATCCGGCCCGCCCCGACGGCGCCGCCCACGATCTCGGCCACGATGGCCGCCCCGTCCTCGCCCCGCGGGTCCTCGTCGGTCGCCACCACGAGCCGGCAGCGCTCACCGGCGATGCGGCCCATGACCGCCCGTTTGGCGGTGTCGCGCTCGCCCGCGGACCCGAACACCGCGATCAGCCCGCCCCCCGACTGCCGGGCCAGCGGCGCGAGGATCTCGAGCACGCCCTGGAGCGATGCCGGCGAGTGCGCGTAGTCCACGATCACCGAGAACGGCTGGCCCTGCGCGATCCGCTCCATCCGGCCGGGTACGCCCGGCACCGACGCCAGCCCGGCCCGGACACTCGCCGGGGGCAGGCCGAGCGCCTCGCCGAGCGCCACTGCCGCCAGGGCGTTGTGGACGTTGAACCGGCCGGCGAGGCGCAGCTCGAGCTCACCGGTCCCCGACGGCGCCGCGTACGCCACCCGCAGGCAACGCAGGTCCTCCTCGGCGGCGGTCGCGCGCACCTCGGCGTCGGGTGACCAGCCGTATCGGACGACGCGGGCGCCGGCCTCGGCCGCAGCGCGCTCGAACCAGGTCCGGTTCGGGTCGTCCGCGTTGACGACCGCGACCTTGGGCCAGGGATGCCCGCCCACCCGCTTCCTCGGATTGGACGGGCCCACCGCGAGCGCCGTGAACAGGCGCCCCTTGGCCTCGCGGTAGCGCTCGAAGGTCCCGTGGAGCTCGAGGTGCTCGTGGGTGAGGTTGGTGAACACGGCCGCGTCGTAGGCGACTCCGAGGACGCGGCCGAGCTCGAGCGCATGCGAGGTGGTCTCGAGGACGGCCGCGTCGTCGCCGGCCTCGACCATCGCGGCGAGGGTTGCCTGGAGCTCGGGCGCGCTCGGCGTGGTCACGTGCGCCTCGTGGCGCTCTCGGAGGCCGCCGAGGCGCGTCTCCACGGTGCCCACGAGGCCGACGCGCAGCCCGCTGGCCTCGAGCGCCGCGGCGGCCAGGAACGAGGTGGTGGTCTTGCCGTCGGTCCCGGTGACCCCCACCACGCCCAGGCGCCGCGACGGTTCGCCGTACCACCAGTCGGCCGCGACGGCGAGCGCCCGCCGGGCGTCCACGACCTCGAACTGCGGGATCCCCAGCCCGGGAACCTCGTGCTCGACGAGCGCGGCGGCCGCCCCGGCGGCCTCGGCCCGACCGGCGAAGTCGTGGCCGTCCACGTGGAACCCGGGCACGGCCACGAACAGGCGGCCGTCCCCCGCCCCGCGCGAGTCCTCGGTGACGCCCAGGACCGAAAGCCCGGCCGTCGGCGCGTCGACGGCCGCCGCCAGGAGCCCGGCGGCGGCGAGCCGCCCCAGCAGCCCGGCGAGCGGTCGCGGCTCGGGCGGGCCGGCTGCTGCCACCCGCTGCTCGATGGGCGAGGCGCCTGAGGGCCGCCGGCTCACGGGCGGAACCCCCGCGCGAGCCGGGCCGCGATGCGGCCGGCCCGGTAGTGCCACGGCCGGGCGATCCGCTCCTGGGCGCCGGCGAGCTCCACCCAGTGCGCCCCGAACGATCGCTTGTGCTCGTACAGGCCGTATGTGGCCTCGCCCGGCCGGGGCTCGCGCCGGGCGCCGGCCACGTCCACGCCCCCGAGGTCCATCTCGCCGCGGTCCTCGGCCAGCGCGAGCTGGATCGCGCGCCAGCGCAGCAGGTGCATCGTGCCCGCGTGCGTGCGCCGCGTCTCCGCCACGTCTGCCGAGTGCGCCGTCGACAGCCGTCGCCCGTGCCGGTACAGCACCAGGCCGCCCAGGAGCGACCCGTCGGGGGCGGCACGGGCCTCGAGGTAGACGAGGTGCCCGGCGGCCAGCGCACGCCGCCACCACCCGACGAACTCATCTGGGCCGGCGAAGTCGAAGCCGCGGCGGTCGCCGGTGGCGCGCAGCATCGTGTAGAAGCGGGCCAGCGCATCCGCCGCGGGCTCCTCGCCCCCGGCCGGCTCCACGCCCTCCAGCGGCGTCGCGGCCGCGTCCCAGCGGAGGACGCGGGTCAGGTCCCGCTCGGCCCGCCGGATTCGCTGGCGGGTGGCCTTCGCGATCCCGTCGAACACCGCCTGCTCGTCGGCGCCGGCGAGGTCGAGCGCAGTACGGTGGCGGGAAGGCTGGATCTCGGGGATCGAGTGGAATCCCGACCCCGCCAGCGCGTCGCGGTACCCGCGGTCGCCGGCCGCCACCTCCGGGTCGGCAGCCAGGACGTCGACCCCCTGCGCCGCGAGGTGCGTGGCGATCGCCGCCAGCGCCGCGCCGGTCAGCGCCCCCGACCCGTCGCCCGTCCACGGCTGAGCAGGCCCGACAGGCCCGCGCGCGATGTACGCCGACGCCCCGCCGAGCAGCGGCCACGGCCGCTCGAGGACCAGCGCGCGCTGCCCGCCGCAGGCAACGAACCGTGGCCGCCAACCCCGGGACGCCCGGTGCTCGGCCCACGCCCTCGACTGGAGGACGTGGCCGCCCGGCGCGTCCACCGCGGCGGCATCCCAGCCGAGCAGCGCAGCGCCCGTCTCCTCGCGCACGGCCTCGGTCATGCGTCGCCCCCGCCGTCCCCCTCATAGCCGGCGGCAGTCTGGCCGCCGGCGCCCGGCAGGCCGTGCCGGGCCCGCTCGACACGCACCCGAGCCTTGACCGCCGCGCCGTACGTGGCCCGGCCGAGCCGGTCGAGCACGAGGTCCCAGGCGCCGATGTAGTGGACCTCGCGGCCGCCGAAGCCGGTCTTGAAGTGGGCGATCCCCGGGTGCGCGAGCCCCCACAGGTCATAGGTCGCGGCACCGGCCTCGCGCGACGACCGGATGGCCTCCCACTTGAGCAGGTAGTTCGCTCGCGAGTCCGCGCCGGCGGCCGTCATGCCACCGTACGGCTCCACCACGCGGGCGCCGGCGCGGATGAGGAACAGCGTCGCGACCGGGGTGCCGTCGGACTGCTCAGCGAACAGCAGCCTGGCGCGGCCGTCGGGGGCGTACGCGTCCCACACGTCGCGGTAGGCGGACAGGGCGCGGATGAGGAAGCCCGCGCGCTCGGCCGTCTCGCCGTAGATCGCGTAGAACTCTGCGAGCCGCTCGGGCCCCGCGTCCACCACGCGGATGCCGCCGCTGCGCGCCTTGTTCACGTACTGGCGCCACTTCTTGCGCAGGTCCCCCCACAGGGCCGCCTCGTCGGCAGCGAGGTCGATCACGCGGGTCGAGAGCGGCTGGATCGGCGGGGCCTCGCACCAGCCGGCCGACTGCAGCGATGCCGTCACGGCGCCGTCCCGGTCTGGACCGCTGCCGCGCTCGATCTCGGGGTCGATCCGCAGGTGGCTCGCCCGCGCCCCCGCCAGGCCCGCCCGTGCGGCGGCCGTGAGGGCGAGGATCCCCTCGGCGCCCCAGTCGGCGAGGACCGGGCCGCGCGGCGCGTAGCCGAACGCCCAGGGCAGCGGGCCCGGCCGCCGCAGCAGCACCTGGAGACCCCCCGCCGACCCGGGCACGAGGACGCGCCGCGCCGACCAGCCGTTGACGGCCTTGACGCGAGCCCAGCCCGAGAGCTGGAGGTACGAGCCCCTCGGGTTCGCCTCGACCAGCGCGTCCCAGGCAGACGGGTCGGGCTCGGGGGGACCGGCGGCCGGCGTCATCCGCGACCGCGACGGTGCATGAGGTCCAGCACGATCCCGAGGATACGGCGGGGCTCCTCGATCCGCAGCCCCAGCGACACGCCGAGGCCCACGACGGCGCCGGCCGCAGTGGCCGCCACGAGGCGGCCCAGCGACACCAGCGTCCCCCCGGGGGCCGCGCTGTAGCCCCCCAGCGCCGATTCCAGGGCGATGGCCGCGAGCGCACCCGGAGCGGCCGCCGCGGCGGTGAGCGCCATGTCGCGCCACAGCTGGCCCAGCCGCAGCCCGGGCGTCCGCCGCAGGAGCATGACCACCAGCCATGCCACCTCGAGCCAGGCCCCGATCGCGATCGAGGCGGCCAGCCCGGCCAGGCCGAACGGGCCCACAAGCAGCACGCCCACTGCGACGTTGACGGCAACCGCGGCCACCGCGGCCACCAGCGGCGTGGTGGTGTCCTGCATGGCGTAGAAGGCCCGGGCGAGGATGGCGATCATCGAGTGGGCGGTCAGCCCGACCATGAACACCGCCAGGGACGCGGCGATCCAGCCCATGGCGTCCGCGTGCAGGCCCGACAGCCCGTACGTCACTCGCGTCACATCGCCGGCGAGCGGGATCCCGAGCGCGCTGATCGCGAGCATCACGTAGGCGAGCATCCCCAGGCCTCGGACCAGGAGGCGCCGGAACGCCTCGACCTCGCCCGAGGCGGCCACGCGCGACAGCGACGGGAGCAGGACCGTGCCCAGGGGCACGCCGATGACGCCGATCGGGATCTGCAGCAGGCTGAACGCCGCGGTGAACGCGTAGACCGATCCGTCCGGGAGGCTCGTCGCGAGGGACGTGATCACCAGCAGCGCCACCTGTGCGGCGCCCAGGCCGATCGCGCGGGGAACCATCAGGACGAGCGCACGTCCGGTCGCCTCGTCGCGCACGTCGAGCGACGGCGCCACGCGAGCGCCGACCGACGCCAACCCCGGCAGCTGGATCGCGAGCAGCCCGATCGCCCCCACCACCACCCCAACGGCCAGCCCCTCGACGCCCATCAGCGGCACCAGGAACACTGCGCCGCCGATGATCCCGAGGTTGTAGACGAGCGGGGCGACCGCCGCGGCGGCGAAGCGCCCCCGTGCGTTCAGCACGGCCGAGGCGATCGCACCCCCCGCCATGAACAGCGGACCGAGGAGCGTCACTCGGGTCAGGTCGATCGTGAGCTGGAGCTTCGCTCCCGTGAACCCCGGCGCGACGATGTTGGCCACCAGGAACGGGGCGGCCGCCTCTGCGACGGCGACCAGCACGAGGAGCGCGCCCAGCACGAGCGTCGTGACGGTGGACACAACGCGCCAGGCCCGGCGCTCCTCCCCGGTGGCGAACAGCGCCGCCAGCACGGGGACGAGGGCCGAGGCGAGCGCACCGGCGGCCACGAGCTGGAACAGGAAGTCCGGGATCTTGAACGCCTGCGTGAACGCGTCGAGGCTGGCGCCCTGGTCGGTCGTGGGGACGGCGCGCGCGACGACCACCAGGCGAACGTAGCCGAGGACCCGCGAGCCCAGCGAGGCCGCCGTGACGATCAGGCCCGCCGCGGCCAGTGCCCGCGTCGACCACGCGCCGGCGCGTACCGCGGCGGGAGCGGGCGCCAGCGCCTCCTCCAGCTCCTCCACCACCGACGCGTCCAGCGCGGGCTCGTCCATCAGCCCTGCGCCCTCGCCCTCGGGTGGGCCTGCCGATAGGCGTCGCGCAGCCGCGTCGGCGAGACATGGGTGTAGACCTGCGTGGTCGCCAGGCTCTCGTGGCCCAGCAGCTCCTGGACGACGCGCAGGTCCGCGCCGCCCTCGAGCAGGTGCGTGGCGAAGCTGTGCCGCAGCGTGTGGGGCGACACGCCCTCCGGGAGCCCGGCCTGCCGGCACAGCCGGTCGAGGCGGTAGCGCAGGCCGCGCACGCCCAGGGGCCGGCCGCGGTGGTTGAGGAAGACGCTGGTCTCGAGCTCGGGGTCGGGGTCGCCGGCCGCCCCACTCGCGCGCTCCGCGAGGAGGGGGCGGGCCTCGACCAGGTAGTCCGTCAGCGCATCGCGCGCCGGTCGGCCCAGCAGCCCGATCCGCTCCTTGCGGCCCTTGCCCAGCACGCGCAGCTCGCCGCGTCGGAGGTCCAGGCGGCGCAGGTCGGCGGCCGCCAGCTCGCTGATCCGGAGCCCCGCCGCGTAGGCCGTCTCGACGATCGCGCGATCGCGGAGCGCAAGCGCCCGGGCGAGCGCCGGATCGCGGGCCGCGATCGGCTGGCCGTCCGCACCCGCCGCAAGGCCCTGGTCCACGACGGCGATCAGCCGCTCGACCTGCTCCACCTCGAGCACGCGCGGCAGGCGGCGCGGCAGGCGGGGCGTCGCGACGGCGCTCCACGGATCGCCCGGCGTCAGGCCGGACCGCGACGTGTAGCGGTAGAACGCGCGCAGACCCGCCATGCGCTGGGCGACCGACGAGCGGGCGTGCCCTTCAGTCAGCTCGGCGAGATAGGCCCGCAGCGTCGTCCGCGCTGGCGCCTCCCAGTCGACGCCGTGCGCCTCGGCCCAGGCGAGCCAGGCGGCAACGGTGTGCTCGTAGGAGCGCCGGGTCTCGGGCGACGCGTCCCGCGCCTCGAGCGAGCGGATGAACGCCCGGAGCGCCTCCGGGCCGGTCACGCGGCTGGGCCCCGGCTCACGGGGCCGGGCGGCGAGAGCCCGCGCTCGGCCGGCCACCCGCGGGCAGGGTGGACCGGCGCGCGGTTGCGCCCGACCGCCGCGCCCCGCCGCCCGAACGCCTCGGCGGTCGCTGGAGCGCCGCTGGGTTGGCAGTGCCGGCCGGAAGGCGCATCC
>JAKAMV010000116.1 GCA_021812735.1 Chloroflexota bacterium
TGGTGTGGTCGAGCAGCATCCGCACGGTGATCCGCCGGTCGAGCTTGAACTGCGGCAGCAGCGGGGCCACCGCCTGGTCGAGCCCGAGCCTCCCCTCCTCCACCAGTTGCAGGACGACGGCCGCGGTGAAGGTCTTCGAGATGGACGCCAGGGCGAAGGCCGTGCCCGGGGTCATCGGATCGCCAGTCGCCACGTTGCGCAGGCCCGACGCGCCGGTCCACGTCCGGCCGTCGTCCCAGATGATGGCCACCGACACGCCGGGGATCGACAGCTTGGCGCGCACCGCGTCGAGCGTCCGCTGGAGGCGCTCGGCAATGAGCGCCGGCGAGGGCGACCCGCTGGGCCCGGGCGAGCCGGACGACGGGCCTGGTGAACCGGGCGCGCTCGGGCTCGTCGCCTGCGATGCGCCGGGTGCGCCGGAACCCGCCGCCGCAGCCGCGCCACCGCCCGCAGTCGGCGGTCGCGTGGACGACGAGCTGCTCGCCAGGGGTCCCCAGGCCAGCCCTGCGAGCACCACGAGAACGATGCCGGCGAAGGCGACCGCCAGGCCTCGGAACGCGCGGCCGCGTCCTCCTCGATCGTTCGGCATCATGGTGAGACGATACGCCGAACGGGGCCGGAGGCCCTCCCCGCCCCGCACCGCCACCCTGGAGTCCCATGCCTGACGATCGAAGCGCCGCCGCCCTCCTCCGCGCCGTCGGCCTGCTGCCCGACGGACCCGCGCTGTGGGGCAGGCCGGTGCGCCACAGCGGCCCCGGCGTGTACCTCGTGGAACTCAAGGCGCCCGTGCCCACGCTCTCGGTGGATCTCGCCGTGGTCGGCCACTGGATCGAGCACGTCCCCGACCTCCGCCTGGACGGCCGCCGACCGGGCGGCAAGGAGCTCCAGGCCCGCCTCGCCCAGTTCTGGCTGCCCTCGCAGCCGGTGCTGTTCATCGGCTCCTCGAGCGGGTCCGTGGCCGGGCGCGTCAACGCCATCGCCAAGACCATCCCCGGCGATCGGCGCCCAGCCGGCTCCGGGCTCTGGCTGCACCTGCTGCGCACACCCGCCGACCTGCGGGTCTGGTGGGCCCCCACCGACGCTGCCGAGGAGTACGAGGACGCGCTGCTGGACGCCTTCGCGTCGGGCGTCCCCGAGCATGAGCGCGCTGCGCTGCCCGACTCGTCGGCGGTCCTGCCGTGGGCCGTCTGGCGCTCCCCGTCCGGCGGCCGCCGGGACACGGGCATCGCCAACATGCTCCTGCCGGAGGTCAAGGCGCCGGAGCCGCCGCCGGTCACGCGCATCGTGACCCTGCCGACGGGCGAGGCAGACGGCGCGCGCGACGAGGCGAAGCGTGGCCGCCGCCCGGCTTCGGGTCGCGGCGCGGGCCGGATCGCCTCCGCGGCGGCCTACGCCGCCCAGGGGTCGCCGCGCAAGGCGGCGGAGCCCGCGTACGTCTCGCCCGAAGGCCTCGAGCGCCTCCAGGCCGAGCTCGCGTCGCTGGTCGCCCAGCGCCCGGACGTGGTCAAGCGGATCGCCACGGCCCGCGAGCACGGGGACCTCAAGGAGAACGCCGAGTACCACGCCGCCCGCGAGGAGCAGGGATTCCTCGAGGGCAGGATCAACGCCCTGCAGGCGAAGCTCAAGGTGGCGGTGGTGGTGGAGCCGACCGAGCGCGGAGCGACGGTCGAGCTGGGGTCGCACGTTCGGGTGGAGGTCGATGACGAGGAGGAGCGGCTGACGATCGTCGGCGCGGCCGAGGCCAACATCGGGGAGGGCCGCGTGTCGTCCGCGTCGCCCGTGGGGGCAGCGCTCATGGGCCGGCGCGTGGGCGATCTGGTCGAGATCATCACCCCGGGCGGGAGGATCGCCTACAAGGTGCTCGCGGTCGACTAGAACTAGATCAGCGGGCGGCCCGGCGCGCGGCCCGCTCGGCCCGCCGCCGCTCCCTCGCAGCGCGGCGCTCAGCACGGCGCTGGTCGCGCCACGGGTCGCTGCGCCCGCCGTCGACCAGCGCGAGCACGACCAGCAGCAGCCCCAGCCCGATGGCCGCGTACGGCAGCACCCGGTCCAGGTTCTCGATGCGGTGCCCGGAGATGCCGACCACGCCCTCGAAGAAGATCCCGAAGCCCACGAACAGGCCCAGTCCCGTGACCGTGGCCCCCAGCCCGTCGCGGAGGAGGTCGCCGTCGCGGTGGACGGCGCCGTACGCCAGCATCGCGATGCCGGGGGCTGTCGGCGCCACGAGCGCCCAGGCATACGCCCACGTGGCGTACAGGCCGTACGCCGACTGGACCCAGAGGATCACTCCGATGACCGCGATGACGGCGCCGGGCACGGCGAGGCCCAGCCCTCCCCGCGATGGGATGAACAGCGAGCCGACCAGCATCGCCAGGCCGGGGACGATCAGCCACAGGGGCCACGCGTCAGGCCCCAGCTCGACGCGCCCCAGGCGCAGCGCCAGGAACAGCGCCCCGACGACGATCAGGATGATCCCGGCCACGAGTCCGGCCGGCCGGGGCTCGCGGTGCTCCGGCCACGGCGCTGCCGACGACCAGGCGGGCGGGGAGCCAGGGGGCGGGGCTGCGCCGTACGCGGGAGGCGGCGTAGCGCCAACGGGAGGCGGCACGGCGCCGGGGACAGGGCCACCAGCCACCGTCGTGTCGGCGGCGGGGGCCGGGGCCAGCGGGAGGCCGGCGCCCGGCGCGCCGGAGGCGCCGGGCTGCGCGGGATCGGGGTTCGTCATCGTGGTCGTGCCGCTCCAGCGAGGCTACCCGGGCCGACGGACCGGCTCGTGTCGCGCGGGTCGGCCTCGGGGACGACGGCATCCACCGCAGTTCCCCGGCCGGGGGCCGACGTGACGGCGAACTGCCCGCCGAGGCGCTCAGCGCGAGCCCGCATCCCCGCCAGCCCCAGATGCCCCCCGGGCACGGACCGCGGATCGAACCCGTGGCCGTCATCCTCAACCCGCACGCGGACGCCGTCCACATGGCGAACGATCTCGACCCGTGCCTGGCGTGCCCCCGCGTGCTTCACGATGTTGTGCAGCGCCTCCTGGGCGATACGGTAGAGGGCGTCCTCGATCTCGGGCGAGGGCCGTCGGTCACCGAGGTCCCCGTCCACCACGATCGGCAGGCCGATCCGGCCCGACAGCCCGGCAGCATGGGTGCGCAGCGCCCCAACCAGGCCCTGCTCCTCGAGGCTGCCCGGCCGGAGCTCGAAGATCAGCGCTCGCATCTCGGCCAGGGCGTCCCGCTGGAGCTCACGCAGCTCGGCCAGCTTGCCCGGGACCCGGGCCGCGTCGCGCGCCATCAGGAGCTCGATGCTGCGCGACTGGAGCGTCATCGAGAACAGCGTCTGGGTGACGGAGTCGTGCAGCTCCCTGGCGAGGTGCGCCCGCTCCTCCGACGCCGCCAGCTCCGCGGCCTGGCGCCGCAGGTCGGCCTCGAGGCGGTCCAGCTCCCCGATGTCCCGGGCGGCCCCGTGGGCGCCCGCGAACGCGCCGTCGGCGAGCATCCCGATCGCGGTCACCTCGACCAGCCGCTCGGCCCCGTCCTCGCCGAGCACGCTGAACCTGGCGCGGTGCGGCTCGGTGGGGTGACGGCGGAGCCACATGAAGCGGGCGGTCGCCGCCTTGCGGCCTGTCGGCGGGGCGAGGTCCGCGAACGTGCGGCCGATGACGTCCTGCGGATTCCGGCCGATGACCGGCATGGCGCGGTCCGAGACGAAGGTGAGGCGGCCGCTGGCGTCCGTCATCCAGACCAGGTCGGGCGACGACTCCACGAGGTAGCGATATCGCGCCTCCGAGCTGCGCAGCTCGCGCTCGAGGCGCTCCTGGTCGCTGATGTCGCGGGCCGAGCCGTGGACGCCCGCGAACATGCCGTCGCGGATGACGGCGGCGGCGGCCACCTCGACGGCCTTCGTCTCGCCCGACTTGGTCCGCAGCTCGAAGCGCGTCACCAGCGACCGCCCCGGATTGTCCGCGAGCGCCCGGAACCGCAGACCCGCTGCCGGACCGCCGTCGGGACCGATCACGAAGTCCCGGAAGTGGCGGCCGACCACCTCGGCCGGAGCCCAGCCGAGCACTCGCTCGGCCGATTCGGACATGAAGGTGAATGCGCCGTCGACATCGCAGGTGAACACCAGATCGGGCAGGCTCTCGACCAGGCTCCGGTAGCGCTCCTCGGACTCCTCGAGGCGGCCCATCAGGTCGGCCCCGGCCAGGGCGAGGGCGGCGTGGTCCGCGAGCGAGGCGAGCAGGCTCGTCTGCTCCGCCCCGTACGCCCCCGGCAGCGGCGACAGCACCGCCAGCACGCCGAACACCTCGCGCTCGCCGAGCAGCGGGGCGATCGCGTGGCTGCGGATGGCGCCCTGACCGTCGCCCACCACCGTCCGCCGCTCGCCGATGGCAGTCCATGCCGCGTCGTCGCCGACCGCCTCGCGCCAGGCCGCAAGGTGGGTCGCGCTGACGCCGATCGACCGCTCGCGCGCGCCGCTGCGGGGCGCGGGGCGGCGGAGCCGGATCATCGCGCCCGCCGGCCCGAGCAGGCGCGCCGCCTCGGCGGCGACATCGTCGAGCACGTCCGCGGGGTCGGGCGACGTCATCGATCGCCGCGCCAGGTCACGCAGGACCCGCTCCTCGGCGGCCCGCCGCTCCAGCGCCTCCCGACTGCGTCCCAGCTCGTCGATCAGCCGCGCCCGGACGAGCGCCACGGCCGCCTGGCCGGCGATGGTCTGGAGCACGGCCACGTCGTCCTCGTCGAACGCCGCGAGCCGCAGCGACCAGACGGTCAGGGCCCCGATCGGCCCGTCGTCGCCGAACAGCGGGACGGCCAGCACAGCCCGGATGCCCATCGCCCGGACGAACTCGTCGGGGCTCGCCCGGTGGACGAACGACGCATCCTCGAGGTAGTCCGGCGTCATGGCCGGCGCCCTGGTGCGCACGGCCTGCCCGGACACCCCCACCTCGACGCTGTCGTCGGGGTCGTCCGGCCAGTGGCCGCCGAGCTCGGTCTCGCGGTCCGTGGCGTAGACCCCGAGCAGCGCCTTGCCTTCCGGGTCGAGGATGTCGACGCGGCCGCCGTCGCCGCCGGTCAGCCGGGCGGCCTCCTTGACCACCGAGCCCACCACGGCCTGCACGTCGCCCTCAGCGGAGATCCGCGTGCCGAGCTCGCGCAGCGCGCGCTCCAGATCGGCCTGGCGCTTGGTGAGGACGCGCGCGCGGTCGAGCTCCCCGATGAGTCGGGCATTGGCGATCGCCAGCGCGGCGTGGTCGGCCAGCGCCCGGACCAGCGCCACCTGCTGGGCGCTGAAGGCGTCGGGCCGTCGGTCGTACACGCCCAGCGCGCCGAACACCGCGCCGCCCGCCAGCAGCGGCGCGACCACGAATGACTGGAGGCCGGCCTCGCGGGCGAATGCGTCGGTCAGCTCGGTGTGTGCGAACCGCCCGTCGGCGAGGTAGTCGCCGGTCACCTCGATGGCGCGGTCGGCCACCGCCTTGCCGAACATCCCCTGCCCCACGCGCAGCCGGATCCGGTGCAGCCAGTGGTCCTGGGCCAGCCGGACCGCACTCGCCTCCGCCGCGAACCGCAGCTCGACGCGGCTGTCGTCGAGCAGGTAGACCAGGGCGCCGTCGGCCTCCAGCAGGCGGACCGCCTCGAGCGTCGGGGCGCGCAGGATCAGCTCCGTCCGCGGCTCGGCGCCGGACGCCGGGGAGGAGCCGCTGAGCAGGGCCACGTCGAGCGGGTGCACGCCCGGAGTCTAGAGGTCAGCGGGGCACGGGTCACCCATCTCGCACAGGCAATCGTGGTGGCGGTCCGCGCCAGGACTTGCCCGGGGGCGACGATGCTGGCGATACGCGGCCTGAGCAAGCGCTACGGTCCCGTCACGGCGCTCGACGGTGCCTCCCTGAGCGTGTTGTCTTCAGCGGGGCCGTCCTCGCGAGCGGCGGTCGGATGAAGCTCCGCGACGCTTGGCGCGCCCGTCGCTGACGCCGGTCAGCTGCTAGCCCGCGCGCTGGACCTCCGCCCAGCGGAAGCAGGCCACCTCGTGGTCGTTGACCAGGCCCGCGGACTGCATCAGCGCATAGCAGATGGTGGGCCCCACGAACCGGAAGCCGCGACGGCGGAGATCACGGCTCATCGCCCGTGAGACCTCGCTCTCCGACGGGACGGCGTCCAGCGACTCGAACCGGTTGACCACGGGATGCCCGCCCACGAACGACCACAGGTGGTCCGCCAGCGTCGTCCCCGCCTGGTACAGCTCCAGCACCGCCCGCGCATTGCCGATCGCGGCCGCCACCTTGGCCCGGTTGCGCACGATGCCCGGGTCGGCGAGGAGCCGGGTGAGGTCGGCCTGCCCGAACACGGCTACGGCCGCCGGGTCGAACGCCGCGAACGCGCGACGGTAGCCGTCGCGCTTGTGCAGGACGGTTGACCACGAAAGGCCCGCCTGGGCGCCCTCGAGGACGAGCAGCTCGAACAGGCGGCGCTCGTCGCGCACCGGCACGCCCCACTCTCGGTCATGGTAGGCGCGGTAGGCCGGGTCGGGCTGGTTGCCCCACGCGCAGCGGTGGAGGGCGGTCTCGGTCACTCGGAGAAGGGTAGCGGGGGCGGGGCGGGCGCGCGGCCGCTCGCGGGTGTGCCGTCCTGCGGGTGTGCGTTGCTCGTGCCCGTGGGACGTGCCCGCGCAGCGGGCACTGCGTTGCACGTGCCCGCCCGGCGGGCAGTCCAGCGCGCCGCGTCGGCCGGATTCGTGGCCCGAGGCCCGGTCCACGCGTCAAGCTGACCACCCAGCGGGCATCTGCGCCGCAACGCCCGCCCAGCGGGCAGAGCTCGAGCCGCCAGCCGCCACGGCGGCTGTTGTGAGGCCCGATCCAAGGAGGCCCTCGGTGCCCTCGGGCATCACGCCCCGTCTAGAGTTCCCGGCGGCGGAACATCCAGGCGCCCAGCGCGAGCACGACCACCATCCAGACGATGCCCCACGCGGTGAACGCCACCGTCGGCGGGGAGTCCGCGTAGAACGGGTTGGACGCGGCCATGGGCCCGCCGAGCTGCGTGATCGAGACCACCTGCGGCGGCTCCAGGCCGTAGATCACGCCGCGCCACAGGCCGTCGGTTGGGAACAGCAGCCGGAACGCCTCGCCGGCCCCGGCAAGGCCCTGCACGCCGAAGGCGCCCGACAGGGACCCCAGTACGCCCAGGAACCAGGCGAGGCCGAACAGCACGACCGTGATCGCCCCGGCGGCGATCCCGGGCAGGCGGGTGCCCAGGGCGAGTGCAGCGGTCATGACCGCCAAGGCCTCGAACCCCAGGAATGCCAGGGCGACCCAGGTCAGCGGCGGCGAGTAGTCGGAGACGAACCGCACGGCACCGATCGCGAGCAGGCCGGACAGCACCGCGTACGCCATGACGATGATCCCCAGGCCCAGCCACCGGCCCACCACCAAGTCGGCGCGGTGCACCGGGCGGGCCAGCATCGCCAGCACCGTCCCCGTCTCGACGTCCGAGGCGATCGCCGGCGCGGCCAGGAACGCTGCGGACATCGCGAGCACGAAGCTGAACATGAACGCGATCAGGATCAGAATCTGCGACACGCCCACCTGGAGCTCGTACGCGTTGACGCCGTTCTCGCGCGCCTGGGCCACCAGCCGGTCGACACCCCAGCCCACCAGGGCCACGCTGGCGATTGACAGCAGCCCGAGCACCCACAGGATTCGCCGCCGCGTGATCTCGCGGACGGTCAGCTGCGCCACCACGAGCACCACCCGCGGGTTCATGTGGGCCCCCCGGGCGCCGGGCCGCGCACCACGTCGAGGAACAGCTCCTCCAGGCTGCGCCGGCCCGCGTCCACCGCGTGCACGCGGCCGCCCATGGCCACCGCGGTCGCCACCACCTCGGGGACGCGGTCGGGGTCCACGGGCCGGATGACGAGCCAGCCGTGGTCGTCCCCGAGCGGTCCGAAGGCGGCCAGCGGCGACAGGTCCGCGGGCAGCCCGGTGACCCGCAGCCGGACCGTGGACTCGCCGAGCAGCTCCGCGAGGGTGCCCGACGCCACGACGCGGCCGCGGTTGACGATGACCGCGCGGTCGCAGAGCCGTTCCACCTCACCCAGCAAGTGCGAGTTGAGCAGCACCGTCGAGCCGCGGGCGCGCGCATCGCGGATGATCGCCCGGACGTCGTCCCGGCCCACGGGGTCCAGCGCCGACGTCGGCTCATCGAGGATCACGAGCGCCGGGTCGCCCAGCAGCGCAACCGCCAGGCCCAGCCGCTGCTGCATGCCCTTGGAAAAGCCGCCCACGCGATCGCGAGCGCGGTCCGCGAGGCCGACCAGCCCGAGGACGCGCGGGATCTCGGTCTGCTGGCGCGGCCAGGGCAGAGCGGCGAGGCCGGCGTGGAGGCGGAGCACCTCGTCAGCCGTCAGCCACGACTGGTACCGGAACAGCTCGGGCAGGTAGCCGATGCGCGCCCGGGCGCCGCGGTCGCCGAGCGGCCGGCCGAGCACCCTGCCGTCGCCGCCTGACGTGCGCGCGAGGCCCAGCAGCAGCTTGACTGCGGTGGTCTTGCCGGCGCCGTTGGGGCCCAGCAGGCCCACGACCTCGCCGGCCGCGACGCGCAGGTCGAGCGACTCGAGCGCCACCGTGCTTCCGTAGGTCTTCCGAAGGCCGCGGGTCTCGATCGCCGGGTCGTTCACGTGACCATTCTCCAACGCCTGACGATTCCGGGGGAGGCCGTGCCGGATCCGAGCCGCTCAGCCGTTGGCCCGGCCGCCCGCGAGGGCCGGAGGGTGGGGTTTCCAGATACCCTGCTGGTGCACTGCACAGCTCGCCGCGACACAAAGGAAGGTTCCCATGGATCCGACGGCCGGCATGTCCATCCGCGATTGGTGGCCCAACCAGCTCAACCTCTCCGCGCTCAAGCAGGGCTGCTCCCTGGCGAATCCCATGGACCGCGGGTTCCGCTACCGGGACCAGTTCCTGAGCGTCGACCTCGATGCCCTCAAGCGCGACATCGTCGAGACCCTGACCACCTCGCAGGACTGGTGGCCGGCCGACTTCGGCCACTACGGCCCGCTAATCATCCGCATGGCGTGGCACGCGGCGGGCACCTACCGCATCAGCGACGGCCGCGGCGGCGCGTCGCGCGGCACCCAGCGCTTCGCGCCCCTCAACAGCTGGCCCGACAACGCCAACCTCGACAAGGCGCGTCGGCTGCTGTGGCCGGTCAAGCAGAAGTACGGCCAGAGCGTTTCCTGGGCCGACCTCATGGTCTTCGCCGGCAACTGCGCGCTGGAGTCGATGGGCTTCAAGACCTTCGGGTTCGGCGGCGGCCGCGAGGACACGTGGGAGCCCGAGGACATCAACTGGGGCCCCGAGGACACTTGGCTCGGCGACAAGCGCTACAGCGGCGACCGAGACCTCGCCAACCCGCTCGCGGCCGTGCAGATGGGCCTGATCTACGTGAATCCGGAGGGCCCGAACGGCAACCCGGACCCCGTGGCGGCGGCCCGGGACATCCGCGAGACGTTCGCGCGCATGGCGATGAACGACGAGGAGACGGTCGCCCTGATCGCCGGCGGGCACACATTCGGCAAGACGCACGGGGCGGGTCCGGCGACGCACGTCGGCCCCGAGCCCGAGGCGGCCCCGATCGAGGCCCAGGGCCTGGGCTGGGCCAGCAGCTACGGCTCGGGCAAGGGCGGCGACACGATCACGAGCGGGATCGAGGTCACCTGGACCACCACGCCGACCCGGTGGAGCAACAACTTCTTCGAGAACCTGTTCGGCTTCGAGTACAAGCTGATCAAGAGCCCGGCCGGCGCCTACGAGTGGGTGGCCGAGGGCGGCGAGGGCATGGTCCCGGACGCGCACGACCCCGCCAAGCGCCACGCGCCCACGATGCTCACGACGGACCTCTCGCTCCGGTTCGACCCCGGCTACGAGCGGATCTCCCGTCGCTTCCACGAGCACCCCGACGAGTTCGCGGACGCCTTCGCCCGCGCGTGGTTCAAGCTCACCCACCGCGACATGGGGCCCGTCTCGCGGTACCTCGGGCCCCTCGTGCCGGCGGAGCCGCTCATCTGGCAGGACCCCGTCCCGCCGGTCGACCACGAGCTCGTCGACGCCGCTGACATGGCCACGCTCAAGGCCGCGATCCTCGGGTCCGGCCTGTCGGTGGCCCAGCTCGTGTCCACCGCCTGGGCGTCCGCCGCAACCTTCCGCGGCACCGATCGGCGTGGCGGTGCCAACGGGGCGAGAATCCGGCTCGCCCCACAGCGGGACTGGGCGGTCAACAGCCCGACTGAACTCGCCGGGGTCCTGCTGGCGCTCGGGCGGGTCCAGTCCGACTTCAACGGCGCGCAGGCCGGCGGCAAGCGGATCTCGCTCGCTGACCTCATCGTCCTGGGCGGCTGCGCTGCCGTGGAGCAGGCAGCGCGGGATGCCGGGGTGCGCATCGAGGTCCCGTTCGCACCCGGGAGGACCGATGCCACCGCCGAGCAGACCGACGGCGAGTCCTTCGCCGTCCTCGAGCCCCGGGCCGACGGGTTCCGCAACTACGTCGCCGAGGGCCTGACGGCCCCGGCGGAGAGGCTGCTGGTCGACCGCGCCGCGTTCCTGACCCTGACCGGACCCGAGATGACCGTGCTCGTGGGCGGTCTGCGGGTACTGGGGGCCAACCACGGCGGTTCACGCCACGGCGTGTTCACCGACCGCCCGGGCGTGCTCACCAACGACTTCTTCGCCAACCTGCTGGACATGGGCACCACCTGGGCGGCGACGTCCGAGGCGGCGGACGTGTTCGAGGGGCGCAGCCGAGCGACGAACGAGCTGCGGTGGACCGGCACCCGAGCGGACCTGGTCTTCGGGTCCAACTCGATCCTGCGGGCCTACGCGGAAGTCTACGCCTGCGCCGACGCGCAGTCGAAGTTCGTGCGCGACTTCGTGGCGGCGTGGGACAAGGTGATGAACCTGGACCGCTTCGACCTCGCGTGACCAGCGGCCCCGCCCGGGGAGGCGCCGTCGCGTCCGGATGACGCCCACGCCGCCGACGCGCCGTCAGTGCCCCCGGCCCGCCGGGGGCACTCATCATGCGCCGGCGGGCGCCTCGAGCGGCCGCCACGGGATCCCGCCGACAAGGTCCGACCAGAACGGGATGGCGGGGCCGTCGGCCGGGATGGCGGGGCCTGCGGTGTCGCCCGCCGAGGGAGGCGTTGGGCCCGCGAGGCCCAATTCGCTCAAGAGCCCGCTCCGAAGATCGCTGGCGACCACCGTCGCGTCCGTGCCGTGGATGGCCATGACTGGGCCGTCTTCGGCGCCTGCCTCCGCCACGAGGTAGCGCTGGCCGGCGAGGGGAATGAGCCGCGGCGCGGCCGCCGCGAGCCGGCGCACGAGGCGCTCCCGCTCCCGCGGGTCGCCGGGACGCTCGCCCCACGTGGGATGCCATCGCCCGATGGCGACTCCGCGGAGGAGGCTCTGGACCGGCCGCTCGAAGGCGGCGATGATCGGTGTGGTCGGCCCGGTCCAGTCCGTGAACAGCCGGTGCTCCACGCGGACCAGGCGCCCTGCGCGCGCCTGCGTCGCGGCCATCGCCGGGTCCGGCGTGTGGAGCGTGCCGAGGAACAGGCGGTAGGCGGCGGGCATGGTCACGCCGAACATCGCCTCGACGATCTCAAGGTCCGACGGCGAGAGCGGCCCGCGCCAGCGCGTGCCGGGCTGGCAGGCCACCTCGCCGAGGCCGGTGACAGCCGCGTCGCGCAGCGTCGGGTCCGCCCAGCGGGCCTCGGTCGTCGCGCGGAGCCAGTCGAGGAACGCCAGATCGAGCATGGCACCCGTATTGTCGGCGGGCGCCGCCCGGGGGTTGTGGCGGCGGCGCTCCGATCACCATTCGCCTGGGCGCGGCGAGCGGATCACCCGCCCGCGCGACGACGCGCCCGGTGCAGATCCGGGAACGGCGCGGACCGGTCGACCGCTCGCGTCAGCGGGTGGCGTCGCCCCCAGCCCCGGCGCGGAACGGCCGCCCGCCGGTGGCGGGCGCGCCTTCCGCGAGCCAGCAGGCGGCCTGCTGGCCGCCGCCGACGTCGAACAGGGCCGGCTCCGCGACCCGGCATCGGTCGAACGCGACCGGGCACCGGGGGTGGAACCGGCAGCCGCTCGGCACGTGCGCGGCGTCGGGCGTCTCGCCCACGAGGATCGTCCGCCCGCCCGCCGCCTCGCCCTCGGGCGGGTCGGTGGACGGGCTCACCGACACCAGGGCCTTCGTGTACGGGTTGCGCGGGTTGCGGATGACGGCCTCGGCCGGCCCGAGCTCCATGATCTTGCCCAGGTACATCACGGCGATCCGGTCGGCCAGCACCCAGGCCAGCGACAGGTCGTGGGTGATGAACAGATACGTCAGGCCGCGGTCGCGGCGCAGGTCGAGCATCAGGCGCAGCAGCTCGGTGCGGATCGAGACGTCGAGCATCGACACGGGCTCGTCGGCGACGATGATCTCGGGGTTCATCACCAGGGCGCCGGCGATCACCACCCGCTGCCGCTGGCCGCCCGAGAGCTCGTGGGGGTAGCGGGCGGCGAAGTCCCCGGCCGGGCGCAGCCCCGCGGCGTCGAGCGCCTCGAGCACGCGCCGGCGGCGGTCCTCGCCGGGCGTCCCGATCCCCTGGACCTCGAGCGGCTCGGCGACGAACTCGGCGACCGTGTGCTTGGGGTTCAGCGTCTCGTACGGATCCTGGAAGATCAGCTGGACGCGCCGACGGTAGGGCCGCAGCCGACCCGTGCCCCAGAGGTCGGTGACGTCCTGCCCGTCCACCACGATCCGGCCGCCGGTCTGCCGCGTGAGCTTGACGACGACGCGCCCGGTGGTGGTCTTGCCGGAGCCGGACTCCCCCACCAGCGCGAGGATCTCGCCGCGGCGGATGGCGAGGTCGATGCCGTCGACAGCCCGGACCACGCCCCGCTTCCGGCGCAGGAGGGTGTCGGTCAGGCTGCCCCGGATCGGGAAGTGGACCTCCAGGCCCTCGAGCCTGACCAGGTCGTCGCTCACGCCGGCCCCCCTGCTCGCGGCAGCGCGGCTGTCCGCACGAGCGCGCCCCCGACCCCGGACGCCGCGGCACCGGACGCCACGACGCCCTCGGCGCCCGGCGGGAACAGGTGGCACGCGACGCGCACGCCGTCGGCGAACCGCACTTCGCTCGGCACCTCCTGCGAGCAGACTGGCAGCGCGTGCGTGCAGCGCGGCGCGAATCGGCAGCCGGGCGGCGGCGTCCGCAGGTCGGGAGGCGAGCCCGGGATCGTGTCCAGCGTGCGCCGGTCGGCGCGGATGTTGGGGAACGAGGAGAGGAGCTTGGCGGTGTACGGGTGCCGGGGCGCGGCGAACACCCGCCGGACGGGGCCCTCCTCGGCCACCCGCCCCGCGTACATGACCATCACCCGATCGCAGGTCTCGGCGATCACCGACAGGTCGTGCGTGATCAGCATCAGCGACAGGCCCAGGTCCCGGCGCAACCGCTCGAGGAGGGCCAGGATCTGGGCCTGGACCATCACGTCCAGCGCCGTGGTGGGCTCGTCGCCGATCACCAGCGCCGGGTCGCAGGCGAGGGCCATGGCAATCATCGCCCGCTGTCGCATGCCGCCGGACAGCTCGTGCGGGTACGACGACGCCCGTTTTGCGGGGATCCCCACCAGGTCAAGCAGCTCGGCGGCCCGCCGCTGGGCCGCGGCACGGGGCTGGCCGAGCCTGATCTCGATCGGCTCGGCGATCTGGTCGCCGACCCTCCTGACCGGGTTGAGCGCGTTCATGGCGCCCTGGAACACCATGCTGATCTCGCGCCAGCGGTACCTTGCCAGCTGGCGCTCGGTCTTGGGCACGAGGTCGATGCCGAACAGCTTCACGCTGCCGCTGCTGATCCGCCCGTTGGCGGGCAGGAGGCACACCAGCGAGAGCGCGGTCGTCGTCTTGCCGCAGCCGGACTCGCCGGCCAGCCCCAGCGCCTCGCCATCCTCGAGCCGGAACGACACGCCGTCCACCGCCTTGACGGACGGCCCGCCGGGCATCCGGAAGCGGACCGCGAGGTCCTCCACCTCGAGCAGGGGCGCGCCGGGCACCGCCTGCTTGGGCATCGGCCACTGGCGGCGGGCGCGCAGGCTGCCGACGTCGCTGGACGTCATCGCCGGACCGCCGACTTCGGGTTGAGCAGGTCGTCGAGCGCATTGCCGACCAGCGTGAACGCCACGACGACCAGCACCACCGACACGGCGGGCGCCGCGATGTACCACCACGCGAGCAGCCCGGGAGCCCCGGCCGACTGCGCGGCGGACAGGATCTCGCCCCACGACGGCGCGAACGGGTCGCCCAGGCCGATGAACGAGAGCGAGGTCTCGGTGAACACGGCGTACGCGAAGGTCAGCACCGACTGGGCGACGATCAGGTTCACCACGTTGGGCAGGATGTGCCGGCGCATGATCCGTCCCGGCCCGGTCCCGATGACGCGTGCCCGGTCCACGAACATGCGCTCCTTGAGGGACAGCACCTGCGATCGGATGATCCGGGCGGTGGTGGCCCAGCTCGTGACGCCGATGACCACCACGATCACCAGCAGCGTCGCCCGGATCCCGAACAGCTCGGCCTGCGCGCCGATGATGTCGAGCAGGATGGGCGCGAGCGCGATGGCGAGCACGAAGTTGGGCAGGACCAGGAACACGTCGGTGAGCCACATCAGCAGCACGTCGGCCTTGCCGCCGAGGTAGCCCGAGATGATCCCGATGCCGGCCCCCAGCGCGATCGTGATCAGCGTGGCCATCAGGCCGATCGTCATCGAGATCCTGGCGCCGTGGACGGTCAGGTTGAGGATGTCGCGGCCGAGCTCGTCGGTTCCCAGCAGGTGGGCCAGGGACGGCGGCTCGAGCGACGTGCCGGTGGCGGTGACCGCCGTCTCGAGCGGCCCCACGAACAGCTGCGGGGCGATGGCCAGGATCGCGAACACCAGCAGGATCGCCAGCCCCACCACGCCGTCGGTGCGGGCGGTGAAGCGGACCGCGACGTCGCGGGCGGCCGACAGCACGCCGCGGCGGCGCGATCGGGGGGTGACGGTCGCGGCGGTCACACGCGCACCCGCGGATCGAGGAAGCCGTACACCAGGTCGGCCACCAGGTTCGCGATGACGACGGTGACCGAGAGCAGCAGGAAGATGCCCTGCAGGACCGGGTAGTCGCGCGCCTGGAGGGCGTCCACCGTGAGCGTGCCGATCCCCGGCCAGTTGAACACCACCTCGGCGGTGATGGCGCCCGCCACCACGTAGCCGAGGTCGATGGCGATGATGGTGACCATCGGCAGCAGGGCGTTGGGGAAGGCGTGCGTGCGCAGCACGCGGCCCTCGGTCAGGCCCTTGGCGCGGGCGGTGGTGATGTAGTCCTCGGAGCGGGTCTCCATGATCGCCGAGCGCATCAGGATCGAGTACGCGCCCACCAGGCCCAGCGTCACGGTGGTCACGGGCAGGATCAGGTGGTGCGCGAAGTCGAGCGCCTGGTCAACGCCGGACGCATAGGTCGCCCCGGCGTCGAACATGCCCGACGTCGGGAACCAGCCCAGCCCGGCTGCGAAGATGATGATCAGCGGCATGCCGATCACGAAGTAGGGCATGGAGTACAGGATCAGGCTGATGCCGCCGCCGATGCGGTCCACCGCCGATCCCCGTCTCCAGCCGGCGTAGGCGCCCAGGACGAGCCCGATGATGATCGCGAACAGCTCGCCCAGGCCGATCAGGATCATCGTCGGCCAGAACCGTCCGCCGATGACCTCGGTCACCGGCTCGCCGCGGTACTGGTAGGAGAGGCCGAAGTCCCCGGTCAGCGTGGCGTCGATGTACGCCACCAGCTGGTCGGGGATCAGCGGCTTGTCCAGGCCCCAGCGCGCCGCCAGCTGGTCGATCGACGCCTGGGTCACCCCCGGATGGTGCGAGGCGATCCGGGCCGGGGAGCCGGGCATGGCCCGGAACAGCAGGAAGTTCAGCAGGACGATGACGACGATCGTCAGCACCGCCCGGGCGAGCTTCTGGAGCAGGTAGCGGCCGCTCATCGCATGCGGTCCCGAGCGTCAGGCGCGCGATGCCCCGGAGAGGACCGCGAGGCCCTCCCCGAGGCGAGCGTCAAGATCTGTCGGACCGGGACCGCTCACTCGTCCTCGGCCTGCGGGCCGCGGCGGCGCATGAGCACCAGCACGACCACGACCACGACCGCCAGCAGGCCGATCAGCGCCACCGGCAGCCCGCTCGAGCTCGACGCGTTGCCGGTGTCCGCGCTCGGCCCCGGCGTGGCGGCGGGCGTGGACGCGGCTGGCGTGCCGGCCGACGGGGCGCTCGACGCCGTCGACGCCTCGGAGGCCGCCGGCGTCGGGCTGGGCGCCGCCGCGGCGTTGGTCAGCTTAGTGTAGTCGAGCGTTGAGTACGTGAACAGCGGGGTCCCGTTGGACGGCTGGTTCACCCAGCCCGCGAACTTGTCGGTTCGGTACGCGGCCAGGTTCGAGTCGTAGTACAGGACGTCGTACGGAGCCTGGTCGTAGATCAGGTTCTGCATCTGGGCGAGGATGGGGTGCCGCGCG
>JAKAMV010000117.1:0-11175 GCA_021812735.1 Chloroflexota bacterium
GGAGCCCGGTGTGTTCGCCTATCTCCGGGAGGCCGGCACCGAGCGGCTGCTGGTGGCGCTCAACTTCGGCCATGCCCCGGCCGTGCTGCGCGGCGGGGACCACGGGCTGCCCCGCTCGGGCATGCTCGAGCTCTCGACCGATCCGGATCGCGGCGCGGGCCCCGTCTCGCTCTCGTCGCTCGAGCTCGGCGCCGACGAGGGCGTGGTCGTCCGGCTGTGACGGCTCCGTGCCGTCTCGCCCGGGTCGACAATGGCGTCCGGGAGGGGGACGAGGAGGTGACGGCATGACGGTGCACGCGCACGCCGGGCGGCGGGCCCTGCCGGAGATGCTGGTGGACGTGGATCGGCTGGTCCGGGCCTACTACGAGGAGCGCCCCGACCCCGGCGTGCCGGCGGAACGCGTCGCGTTCGGCACCTCGGGCCATCGGGGATCGTCGCTGGCCCGGTCGTTCAACGAAGCCCACATCCTGGCCACCACCGAGGCCATCTGCCGCTACCGCGCAGCTCACGGGATCGACGGCCCCCTGTTCGTGGGGCGCGACACCCACGCGCTCTCCGAGCCGGCCTTCCGGAGCGCCCTCGAGGTGCTGGTCGCCCACGACGTCGAGGTCATGATCGACAGCGCCGGCGGCTGGACGCCCACCCCCACCGTCTCCCACGCGATCCTGGCGCACAACCGCGCCCGCGCGGCCCACCTCGCGGACGGCATCGTGATCACGCCGTCCCACAACCCGCCCGAGGACGGCGGCTTCAAGTACGACCCGCCCACCGGCGGCCCGGCCGACACGGACGTCACCACGGCCATCGAGCGGGAGGCCAACGCCCTGCTCGAGTCCGGCCTCGACGGGGTCCGGCGCGCGGGTCCGGACCGGGTGCGCGAGGCGGCCTCGGTGCACCCGCACGACTACCTCGCGGCCTACGTCGGGGACCTCCCCTCGGTGGTCGACCTGGATGTGATCCGCGGCTCCGGACTCAGGCTCGGCGTCGATCCGCTGGGCGGGGCCAGCGTCCGCTACTGGGGCGCGATCGCGGACCGATACGGCCTCGACCTGACCGTGACCAACGATGCGGTGGACCCGACGTTCCGCTTCATGACGGTCGACTGGGACGGCCGGATCCGCATGGACCCCTCGTCCCCCTACGCGATGGCCAGCCTGCTCGAGCTGCGGGACCGCTTCGACGTCGCCTTCGCCGCGGACACCGACGCCGACCGGCACGGCATCGTGACCCGGGGATCGGGGCTGCTCAACCCCAACCACTACCTGGCGGTGGCGATCAGCTACCTGTTCGGGACCGGACGCGCCTGGCCGGCCGGGACCGCGGTGGGAAAGACGCTGGTGAGCAGTGCGATGATCGACCGGGTGGCCGCCTCGGTGGGCCGCCGGCTGGTGGAGGTGCCGGTCGGCTTCAAGTGGTTCGTGGACGGCCTGCTGGACGGCTCGCTCGGGTTCGGTGGCGAGGAGAGCGCGGGCGCCTCGTTCCTGCGCCGGGACGGCACGGTCTGGACCACCGACAAAGACGGCATCATCCCCTGCTTGCTCGCTGCCGAGATCACCGCCCGTACGGGCCGCGACCCGGGCGAGCTCTACCAGGCGCTCACCGAGCGCTTCGGCAACCCCGCCTACCGGCGCATCGACGCGCCCGCCACCCCGGCCGAGAAGGGCATCCTGCGGTCGTTGTCGGCCGCGCAGGTGCGGGCGACCGAGCTCGCCGGCGAGCCGATCACGGGCGTGCTGACGGAGGCGCCCGGCAACGGGGCCCCCATCGGCGGGCTCAAGGTGACCACGGAACACGGCTGGTTCGCCGCGCGCCCCTCCGGGACCGAGAGCGTCTACAAGCTCTACGCCGAAAGCTTCCGTGGCGAGGAGCACCTGCAGCAACTGGTGGAGGCGGCCCAGGGGCTGGTCCGCGACGCGCTCGCGGGCTGACGCGTGCGAGACTGCCGCCGCGGGTGCGGCCGGCGGCCGGTCATGCCGGGCCGCCCGCGCCTCTGAGACTGAACCGGTACCGCCCCGAGCCGGTGACCACGATCGTGTGCCGGCCGGCTTCGCGGATCGCCGTGGCCCAGCACCCCGAGCAGTACTCGCGCTCCGCGAGCGGCTGAGCGCTGCGCCTGCGGGGCATTGGGGGTCGCTACCTCCACTCCGACACGCACGCTCGGCAGCCCAGGGGCGATTACTCGTCACCGAGCTGCTGCACGGACCCAAACACCCCAGCGAGGCGGGAGCGCCATTGATCGAATGCGGCATTGAACGTCTCACCCAACGCGGTCGTGTCGGGCATCGGCAGGTTGCCGCGGCGGATGGTCGGCTCAAGCCGGGCGACCAGGGCGCGCGCCTCGATCGCTCGCACCAGCAGCGACGCCGGTTCGGGGACGACGAACTCGATCACGGAGCGGGCCACGGCGAACCGTGCCACCCAGTCCACCTGACCGGCCGGGACGGTCCCGAGCCAGTGGCGGAGGCCGGGGTCAGCGGTGAGCTTCACGCGCAGTTCGTTCCCCACGCGGTTGAGTTCCAGCACGTCGGCGAGCGCCAGCGACCGCACCGTGAGGGTGACGTTGCGCTTCGTGAAGCGGACCGCTCGGGCGATGTCCGCCACCGTGATCTCACGGTCGCCCAGCGAAACCAGGAGCGTGAGGATGTCGGCTCGGGCGGTGACGCCGAACGCTGCACGCAGGCGCCAGGCGAGCCGTGCCGGTTCTCGGAGCGTCCGGACATGGACTTTGCCGCGACGCTGGTAGTGATCGACGGAGCCTCCCGCCATCGCCCATTTCGGTCCGCCTGCCGACGCCACCAGCCCCGAGAACGCGGCCAGTCGCACGGGATCGCCGCCGATCTCGTCCGCCACGGTGCGCAGCCGGCTCACGTTGAGAAACGTGCCGTACTGGACGCACCAGTCCAGGGCACCGTCGTAAAGTCGGGACTCGTCGCGCCCGATCTGCGCCGTCAGCGCGACGAGCGCCTCCAGGTCGATGACGTCGTGCTCGGCCTCGCCGGCCAGGGTCACGCCGAGCGCGATCCACTGGGCGGCGAGCCGATCCCCAAGTGCCGCGCGGAGGCTACCGGTCGAGTCGTGCATCGGCATCCTCCACCCCCAGGTGGCGCAGCACCGTGACAAGCTGGGCACGGAAGCCTGGTGACGGATCGTGTGTTCGAGCCCAGGCGGCCGCGTCCAGCAGCTCTTCCTCCATTGGGGACAGCGCGGAGAGGTCCTCGATGTGTCGGTCTCGCGCAGGCCAGCGGTCCACGACCGCGTAGAGCTTGAAACATACGAGATCGAAGCGGCCTGCCAGCCACACCACGAGGCCAGTGTCGTCGCGGCGATCGAGACCGGGCGCATCAAACCGATCGAGCCGGTCCTCAAACCCGTCCGGCAGGCCGAGGTCGAGGAGCGACGCCGGGCCGAGGTTCACCCAGTCGTCCGGGAGGTCATACGTTCTCGCGACGTCGGCGATCGCGTCCGCCAAGGGAGCCGGCATCCGGTCGAGTTTCACGACGTGCCCGGATGCAACGCGGGTGCCGAGGATGTCGGCATCCTTGGTGGATCGCGCCACGATGCCGCGCAGCAACAGGGCGGCGCCACCGACGAGCACGAGCTCATAGCGGAGGCCTCGGGCGGCCAGCAGCTCACCGAGCGCCGCGAGCGCTTCGGTGACGTCCCGGCGCGAGAGCTCGCCCTGCATGGCTGCTGAGCCTACTCGGCTCACCGAGAAAGTCAAGTTCTCGGAACGCGAAGTCCTCTTATCCGCTGCTCATTGAGTATCCGCACCGCAGCGCAGCTGAGGAGCCGGCGGCGGCTTCGTCCGAAGGCGGGCGCCCAGGCGACCAGGTGGGTCGCCGGTGTCGCCACCGACGGTATCACCCGGCTCATCGTCGCGAGCGTCTGAGCGAGGGTGAGGGCTGCACAGCGGGCGTCGCGGCAGGACGGCACCGTAGTCTTCGCGCACGCGGCGCCCAGAGCGGTGACCCACGTGGAGGCGTCACCGCGAGGAGTGCCTCCTCCCGTGCGCGCCGGATTGCCACCTCGATCGCCTTCGCGACGCTTGAAAGGCCGGGCGACCCGCCTACACTGCCGTACACGGCCAACGGCCAGCAGGCTGTGACGCCGCGTGAAACTTCACAACCGACCCCGGGGACGGGGACCCGCCGAGCGTGGAGCGGGCTGGTACCATAGCCACCGCGCCGACATAGCTCAGTGGTAGAGCAGCTGTTTCGTAAACAGCAGGTCCTCGGTTCAAGTCCGAGTGTCGGCTCCATCGATTGAACGTGAAACCGCCGCTCCGGGAGGATCCGGGACGGCGGTTTCGGCGTCGTGTCAGCCTTTCTGTCAGCCTTTCTTCTCGGACCCTGACCCGCTAACCAGCGGAGAGCACGGCATCGAGTCGCTTCGCCACCTCCTGCTGGATCGCCTGGCGTAGGTGGGTGTAGGTGTTGGCGGTCAGGCTGATCTGGCTGTGCCCGAGCGTCTGCATGACGACCCGCAGGTCGACCCCTTGCGCGACCAGCAGAGAGGCGCAGGCGCAGGCCGCCGTCGTCCGTGTCAGGGGATGAGCGTGGGCGGAAACACCACGCTCAGCACGGTGTCACCCGTGAGAGCGGGTTGGGCAGGGGTGTCGCAATGCGTTTGGAGGTCGAGAGGGCCGCTCGACGGCAGGGTGGACGACAGGTCCAGGGTGGCAGCCACCGGCGTGGACGAGGGCCCGAGCAGGCTCCAGACCGCCAGGTTATCCAGCCCTACCGCCAACACGACCTGGCACGTCGTTGTCCCGCTGGGCCAGTTGGAGACGGTGAGCTGTGCGGAGAGCACGGTGAGGGTAGTGCCGGCGGGGAGGACCGTGGCACTGTACGTGTCGACCGTCGACCCGCACCCCGAGATGCACCCCGCCTGGCTGAAGTCCCACTGCTCCGAGGTCGGCGAACCGGGCGCCCCCGCCGGACCCTGGGGACCCGCCGGGCCCGTGGCGCCGACCGGTCCCTGCGGCCCGGTGGCTCCCGTCGCCCCGACCGGACCCTGGGGACCCGCCGGTCCGGCTGGACCCTGCGCCCCCGAGGCCCCCGTGAGCGCCACACCGGTGCCCCAGCCGGCGCTGGTCTTGGGCCCGTACAGGCGATAGGCGGCCAGGTCGAGGTAGAAGTCGCCGGTGCTGCCGAGGGAGGCCGCCGGCGCCCCCTGGCCGGAGAGGATCTGGGTACCCGCTGGCCCCGGGGTGCCCCGCTCGGTCCAGGCGACGCGCGTGCCGAGCCGGCAGGTCGGGCGAGCCTGGGCGGCCGAGGTGAGGAAGGTCACCTGGCTCAACTGCCCGTCGTGGAGGCAGGCGTAGTAGGTGCCACCGCCACTGCCGTCGGCCACGGCGACCGCCACGCTGCCCACGGCCAACCCGACGGCCAGCGAGAGCGCCACCACGACCACCTGGCGGGAGACCGCGCCAACCCTGGGACGCACGTGCATGGGGTACCTCCGTCGCGCCCTCCCGGCACGCGGGGCCCACGCTCGCGCTGCACGCTGGGGACGCCCGCCGACTGTATGGCGCGACCCGCCGCGGCGTCCAGATGAGAGCGTGTCAGGGGCATACCACCCCGGGCACCGCCCGTGTCACCTCCATCACGCGCGCTGCCGGCGGGGCCTCGCGGGACGGGCAGCCCGGCGATGCCGGTCGCAGCCGGACGTCACCCGGTGGCCACCGGGCCCTCGGCCATCCAGCCGCGCGAGGGGCCAGGCGGCGCGGCGGTGCCACCACCTGCCCTGGCGGCTGGCGGGTTGCCTGCAGGAGCCGCGCTCGCCCGCGGGCCCCACTCCGGGTCCGCCGGCGAGCCGTGGGACGGAGCGGCACTCGATCTGCTGGCCGAACTCGGCCATGCCCTGTCGGACGCGCTGGACCTGCTGCGCGTGCGGGAGGGGTGAGGGGGCGCGAGGGATCGGCGCGCGTCCTTCGCGCCACTGCGAGCCCGGCGCGGAGGCTAGATCGTGCCGGCCGCGCCTTGGCACAGGCTCAGCGTGTTGGTGATGCTCTGGGCCAGGGCAGCCTCCTCCTTGTCGACCTTGGCCGTTCCAGCGTCGATGGTCTTCACGGCGGCGTTGAACAGCTTCAGTTGCGCACTGGCCCGAGCTGCCGCGCTGTTGCCGGCGTCGATCCATGAGTTCGCTGAAGCGTAGTTGCCGTCCCACGCGGCGCTGTAGCCGTTGTAGTAGTCGTTGACCACTTCGCGCAGCGCCGCCTCGTACGCTTGCTGTGCCTTCACGAAGGCCGAGCCTTCGGCGCTGCGATTGAACTGGGTCACCTGCTCGCGTTGGATCTTCTGAAGCTGCGCCTCGTCCGCCTGGAGGGCGGCGACGCAGGTGTCACGGGCCGCGAGCTGGTTCTGAAGGTCGGACACCTGGTTGTTGAGGCGGCCCGTTTCATCGTCGGCCTGCGCTCGGGCGGCTGTCTGCGTGTTCAGTTGGGTCGTGGTGTCCGCCAACGAGGACTGTGTCGTCGCCAAGGTCTGCCGGGTGGCGGCGAGCTCCTGCGTGGTCCGGTCGAGGGACTGGTTGGTCGAGTACCCGAAGCCTAGCGACCCCAGCAGCGCGACGATGAGCGCGGCACTTGCCACGGTCAGCCACGTCACCCGGCGCTTCGGTCCAGGGGACCCGCCGCCGATCGGCGTCGCAGGGGCAGGGACCGATCCCCCCACCTCGCGGGACTCCGCGTCGGCCATGACCTCAGACGGCGCTGGGGTAGTGGACTCGGCGAGCAGGACAGGCTCGGTCGCGATGTCTGCGCCGGTGGGTGCGATACGGGTGTCCGACGGCGCCTGGCTCGCCAGCTCGGTGTCCGTTGCGCGGAACCCGGCGCCACAGCGTGCGCAGAACGCGGCGCCCGAGAGTCGCGGAGACCCGCAGGCAGGGCAGTAACTCAACATGTGCGATCGACCTCGTCCCTCTGCATGACCCGTTCTCCGTGCGCGGCCGCGTCAGAACACGTCGTACCGCTGCCGCGCATACCACACCGAATTCGCGTTGTAGGGCGTCGGGTTGCCCATCGACGTGACGGCCCAACTGCCCCGCGGGCCGAACGTCCACACGAGCGTGGCGACGCCGTTGGCGGCAGCGGTGACCCTGATCTCCCGGTACAGGCTCCACGATCGACCGATCAGCCGATACACGCGGTAGGTGGCCGACGGTGCGGGTAGCTCCGGACGAGCCGGTCGCACGGTCGTCGTGAACGTCACGCGGCGCCCGGCCGGGAGCGCGGTCGTGCGGCCTCCCGTGTCGGGGCGCAGCAGCGCGATCTGTCGGACGACCACGCGGACCGCGTCGCTCACCGCTCCCGCGAGGTCGGCGGCACCGGCGTAGGACACCCGATACCAGAGGTTGGTGGCCGGCCGGTACACCAGGCTCGCGGCGCCCGCGCCGTCGGTCGTCAGCGGAGGCAACGCGGTCCACGTGGTCCCGTCGAGCGAGACCTCCGGCACCACCGCTCGTCCTGCCAGCGCCGCCCCCGGCGAGGCCGACGAGAGGTGGATGGACAGGGTGGTGCCCTGCCCCCACACCAGGACGGAGGAGGAGCTGGCCAGGGTCAGCGTTGCGGTGGCGACCCCCGCGGGCCACACGGAGATCGGCGCCGACTGGATGGCCGGGAGCCCCGGCGTCGACGCGGTCAGGACGTAGCCCTGACCCTCGGGGGAGATGCTGCACCCGCTGAAGCTCGCGACGCCCGCGACGGCGGCCAGGGTCAGACCGCTGGTACAGGTGAGCGTGCCGCTGCCCGTGCCGCCCGAGAGTCCGAGGGTCACTGGCAGGATGCTGCCCGTGCCTGCGGTCACCGCCGTGCCGGCGCCGTCGACGATCTGCACGGCCGGCTGGACGTCGAACGGCGTCCCGGCCGAGCCCCCCTGTGGGACGGTGGTGAACACGAGGCCCGCCGGTGTGCGCGGTACGGCGCCGAGACTGAGCCGCCCGTACCCGAAGGTGTCGTTCGGAATGGGCGTCCCAAGGGGCGTGGCGTGGGCCTTCAGCGATGCCGCGAGCTGCGCCGGCGTCAGGGTCGGATCCGCCTGCAGGATGAGCGCGGCCGCACCGCTCACGAACGGCGCCGCCTCGCTCGTGCCGCAGAAGGTCGCGTCCAGACTCGTCGGCACGCAGTCGGGGGCGACCAGGTCGGGCTTGTCGCGCCCATCGGTGGTCGGGCCTCGGGAGCTGTACGGCTCGATCGTGTCCGGCGTGGCGATGCCGACCGCGCCGACGGTGAGCATGCCGGGATCGGCGCTATCGGCGGGACTCGGGAGGGTGCCGGCCGGATCGTGGTATTCGAGTGCCTGCGAGGCCTCCAGCCCCTGGACGAGCAGGGTCGCGTCGGGGGTGCCGGTGGACGTGGTTAGGTGCTTGATGGCGATGCGATAGGTGCCGGTCGCGGGCGCCACGAAGCTCGGGATCGCAGCAAGCGGAACCGCCATGCTGGTGAGATTGAAGTCGCCCGACCACGCCAGCGGCTGCTCCCCGGTCAGGCTGTAGATCCCGACGGCATAGTCCGCCGCCGATCCGCCCCACGACCCGCTCCAGCGTAACGCGATGCTCACCGATTGCCCGGCCACCAGCGGCACCGTGTTCTCATCGTCGGTGCCGCTGAACTCGACCCACGAGTTGCCGTTGGCGTCGACCAGCGGGCCCGACCAGCCGCCGGTCGCCTCATTGCCGGCCGCATTGACCCACAGGGCCCCGCCGCGCACGGCCGCATCGATGAGCACATACGTCGAATTCGTGAATGGACTCGTCCCGTCACCCGGACCCTCGAAGACGCCGTCGCCCCACGAGGCGTTGATGACGCGCACCCCCTGCGCCGTCATCCAGTTGACCGTGTCGAGCATGTCGGCCCACGATCCATCCCCCGCCGCGTTGGAGATGTAGAGCTGGGCTCCGGGCGCCGTGCCGTTGATGGTCTCCGCCACCGCGGTGCCATGGGAGGCGACGTCCGCCGCACCCGTGCCGGCACAGTCCGTCACATTGGAGGTGAACGACCCCACGGCCGGATAGCAGCGGAGGACGGTGTTCGCGGGGATCGTCGTGCCGAGCAACGGCCCCAGGCCCGAGAAGCCGGTGTCGATGATCCCCACCTTGATGCCCGCTCCGGTCAGGCCGCCGACCTGCCAGGCATTCGCCCCGAGCAGCGTGACCCCCGGGCTCACGACGCTGTCGACCATCGCGCTGCGGATCGGCGCCACACTCGATACGCCGGGCAGAACCGCCAACGTGGTCAATGACGACAGGGGCACGTAACCCTCGACGAGACCGGCATCCGCGCGCACGAGATCGCCGGATCGTGCGACCTGCGCGGCCACCGGGGTCGAGTCTGCCGGCGCGACGTCGATCGACACCGCGACCGTCAGACCGTGGGGTCCGGAACGCGTGTGCAGCCCGCCGTTGCGCAGCACCCGCTGCGCCGCCGGTGTGTCACCCTGGCTGAGGGCGCCGAGGCCCCCGTCCAAGCGGTTGTACCCGGCGCTCTGCCGGCCCGCCGGAACCGCGATGCCGGCGGGCGTGTCGTGAGCGACACTGCGCTCCACCAGAGGCGTCGGCGCGACCGACGCGAGTGCTCCCAGGAGCGCCACCAACAGCACGAACCCGGCGTGCCGGCCACGGGGCATCTGCAGCCTCCCTCGCTACCGGGACGCGGAACTGGGGGGTCAGCGGACCCGGACTACTCTCCGGGGCCATTGGGCCTCGACGGAACCGACCGCTGGCCATCTCGGGCAGTCACCTGCGGCGAGTGCTGGGCGTGTGCCGGCGTGCGTGTCCAGACCCTCGGCGATCTTCAGCCCGCTCATCTGGCACGACAAGCGGTACAAGCGGATATGACCGTGGTACTTCCGGCGGGCTCCGGCAGCACACTTCGGGCGTCCGCGAGGCCACCCGGACCGCAGCTACGCTGTTCTGCCGATAGCGTTCTCGGCTGGCCGGTCGCTACAGTCGTTGTTGGGCCAGGTCCCCCGCATGTGCCCGGCACGTGAGTGTCTTGCGTCCTGACCTGGCCCGCGCATCGCCCGCTGGCGAGGGCACCGCCAGCGAGCGCCTACCGCCTCCCCAACGCCGGCCGCCAGCCCCCAGAGCGCCTCGGCCTCGCTGGTGCCGCGCCCCTCGACGGCGGGACGCGGGTCGAACCGGCGCAGGTGTCCCGCGTAGAACGCGGTGGCGGGCCACAGCCGCTCCACCGGGTGCCACTGGGAGCGCGTCGCCCCCCAGCCCGGCCGGCGTTCGAGCGCCGCGTGCACGGCTTCCCAGGCAGCGTCGATGTCGTCCATGGGCGCGAAGCGTAGGCACGGGCGTTTCAGGTGTCGTGGGCAGGCGGGCGGGGAGCCTGTCGCGCTCCCCGCCCGTGTCTCACGCCAATCGATTGACGGACGCCCGGCGCCGAACCCGGGCGGCTCAGGCTTTCAGGGCACGGCTGGCACCGTCGGCACCGGGGTCCCGTGGTTGTAGGTGGCGCCGGAGACCACGGCGCAGTTGAAGGTGGCCGGCGGAAGCGGGATCTCGATCGCGTCCGGGGTGCCGGGCACGGTCTGGGTCGCCTCCACCGCGCGCAGTTCGGCCAGCGTCGTGATGTGCGTGACCGCCGATGGGGTGGTGAAGAGGACGGCGATCGGCAGCCACGCGAAGTTGAAGTCGCCGCCGCTTCCCGGGGCCGCGAGCATGTGGTCGTGGCCCCACACGCCGTCACCGTAGACCGACGGCTCCGCCCCCTCCGCCAGCCCGGCGAGGAGCGGCCCGTGGTCCGGGCAGTTGTCTGCCGGCTGGTGCGCGCAGTTCACCGTGCCGATGGTGGCGGCCGCCCAGGACGGATACATGATCACGTAGAGCGGCGCGGTGTTGTGGAGGTTGCCGTGGACGGGTGCCTTGTCCGGGGTGAGCAGGTAGATCGCACTGCCGTCCGCGTCGTTGTAGGCGGGTTCGATGGTGCTCTGGCCGAGCGTGCGCTCGCCGCTCTGAACGGTATCGGCCGCGACCGGCAGCACGCCGATGCCGAGGCTCACGGTAAGGACGATGACCGTCCGGATCAACAGCCTGGGGACGCGTCTGAACACGAATGATCCTCCCTCCGACACGCGCCCGTGGGCAGGCGCGTCCGAACACACGGAGGGCCGGTCTCGCCATTGGCTCACCGCGGCACGGTTCGGCGACCGTAGGGCGCTGCCGCGTGTC
>JAKAMV010000117.1:11185-16548 GCA_021812735.1 Chloroflexota bacterium
GTCAAGGGGGTTGTCCACATCGAGCGGCGACGGCGGATCCCATCGGGTCGCCGACCAGCGCGAACGTCACCCCGCGCTCCGCGTCTCTCGTGGTGGCCGTGGGCTGCGTTGACAGGCCGGGCATGCTGGGACCCGCTGGCAGAAGGCGTTGACGCGCAGCCCAAGCGTCCCGGTCACCCCGCCGCGCCGAGCCACTGGTGAGACCGATCTGCCGGCCAGGGAAGGGGGGTCGCATGCCCAGGTACATGGACGTCCATCACGGCATGGCCAACATCACGCCCGAGGCGCTCCGGGAGGCCCACAACGCCGACCTGGCGATCCAGGGCGAGGAGCGCGTGTCCTTCGACCACGCCTGGGCGGACCCGGTTTCCGGGACCGTCTTCTGCGTGTCGGAGGCTCTCAACGCGGAGGCGGTCCAGCGCATCCACACTCGGGCGGGTCACCCCGCCGACGAGATCTATCCAGTGCCCATCGAGGCCTGAGCGTCGCCGACGGCCAGCAGCGCGACGCAGGTTCGCTCGTCACGCAGCCGTAAGGCCGGGGCGGCCCCACGCGGGGTATGCCCACGGTGGCGCAACGGCCGAGCGTCATGCGCCAATAAGCCCGGGTAAAGCCGCCCCGCGTACCCTTCCCCTACCCCGGGCAACGCACCGCCAGGAGGCGGGGCGGGTCGAGCGGGCGACCCGGGGGCTAACTGATCTCCCTGCGCGGCGTCCCGTGTGTCGCCCTGGCGTCACCGGGCGTCTGTGTCGCTCCGGGCTGGCTCATTCGCCGGTTGATGACCAGACCGTCTCCGTCATCGTGGGATCGAAGAGGTACTCGCGGTAGAAGGCCAGCTTGCCGTGATGGAAGCGATAGACGCCCGCGACTTCCGTGTGAAGTTCCACGCCGTCCTTGGTCCTCTGGTCCGTCTCGAACTCCACGTACATCGTGCTGCCGTAGGTCATCGTGAGGCCGGCGAACCCGACGCGCTTGACCGTCAGTCGGATCGTCTCCATCCGCTCGAACCAGGTGCGGAAGAAGGCCTCGATCGCCGGCTTGCCCTCATGCCGTCCGCTGAGGACTGACCGTCCGGGGAACTCCAGGACGCCGTCGTCCGCCCACCCGCGCATCACCGCCGCCAGGTCCTTGCGGTTCACCGCGTCGAACGTGCGCTGCACGCGCTGCTCGAACATGAACACCTCCTCGCCAGCGTGGGCGCACCAGTCGGTCGCCGCGCTTGGACCACGAGTCGGCACGCAGGCCGCTGCCGGCGACCGTCGGACAGCGTGATCGTCGGGGGCCGCATTCCAGACGCCCTTGGTCGGCGATCGGGACCGCGGGCGGCCGCGCGGGTCGAGTTGGCCTGTGGCTCGGTCGCAGCTCTCGGCGGCCGGAGCATGGCCCCGTACCTCGACGCCTCCGCTCAACGGGAAGCCCAGGGTCGCGCACGTCGCCCGCGCGTTCCCACTGGCGGGATCGAATGATGCCTGATGGCGTCATCGCCCGGCGAGTCAGTGTTCCCGCGCGTGAGTCAGTCGATGTGCACCTTCGCGCAGGCAGTGGAGTAGACAGGCACGCCGCCACCGACGAACGTCCAGACGATGCCCCAGTCGGTGCCGTGGACGACGGGCAGAATGTCCGCGGGGATGCTGCGCGCCTGTCCGTACGCGTCGCCGTGGGCATCGGTGGTCAGGGTGACCCCCGGCAGGACGAAGTCGTAGAGGCCGCCCGGAGCACAGCTCGTGTCTTGATAGAAGCGGTGGTACCTGCCATCCCTGCCCCTGGCGATCGCCCTGACGCGCTACTTCGGCAGGCCGGTGGAGGAGTTGTTCCATGGAGACGACGATGGGCGCTAGGTGGAGCGTGCCGGCCTTCGGCCTCGCCATGGGGGCGCTGCTGCTCACCGCAGCCACAGTCGGGGGCCAGCCTGGGATCGGCCTGGGTATGTTCGCGGTACCGGCGCTTTACAGCGCGGTGCTCGTGGTCTTCGGAAGCCGCAGCGAGACCATCGGCGTACTCGGGGGCCGGCCCGCCGACGAACGACTCGCCTCCTTCAACATCGCTGGCACCGCAATCGCCGGAATGGCCGCCACCATCGTCGCGCTCGGGGGCTTCCTGTGGGCCATCGCGCACGGCCAGAGCGGGAGCGACTTCGCCTTGGTGGCCGCGGCTGCCGGCATCGCCTACCTCGTGGCGCTCCTCTGGTTCTGCTGGCGGGGGTAGGTCGGCCCGCCTCGGCCCGCCCCGCGCGCACCACCGGCAACGCCTGTGCCACCGGTTGGGGCGGGTCGCATCCGGGTGGCACGAACGTCCATCTCCAGATCCCGAGGGCCATGTCTTCCGCGTGCTGGTGTCGCCAAGTGGGGTCCGAAGCCGTCCATGTTCGGCTTCGTCAGGGGCACGGCGCTCCGAGGCGGGACGTCACCCCAGGTGGCTAGCCGAGGATGCGGGCTTCAGGGTTGGGCCACTTCCATGCGTACCAGACAATCAGCAGCACACAGACGATTTCTGCAGCTGCCAGGAACAGGTAGTGAGGTTCTGTCAACGATCCGCCGCCTATGACGAACGCAATGGTCACTGCACCGGCCACGATGTTTGCCCAGCGATTCGCTCGGTATTGCAATACCCGGGACAGGAGAACCATGGCAATCGGAATCTCCAGGACCATTGCGAATACCAACAACAGTTCTGGAGTTATCTGAACCTCCTCTGCGTATCCTGTCCGCAACTTGTCCAGGGCCCCAGGGACCATGAACCCGAGAATATCCGCAAAGATCATGTTCAACATTACGACCACCCATAATGTTGAAAGCTTCACCCTCGTGTCTTCCATACCCCTCTCCTCTGTGTTCGCGACCCGCGGGGCGAACCCACGACAACTCGCGAGTCGTGACACTAGGACGTGCGGGCGCTGCCGGACTCAGGTGCGGCCAGGGGCTCCAGGATGACGACCTGGGTCGGCCGCGATCGCCTGGCGGCGAAGGCGTCGAGATCCTTGTCGTAGGCGGCCCAGCGGGCCCACAGGCGGGGCCGCTCGTCCTCGTCCGCGGCACGTCCGCGGACGGCGTGCGACCCGCCCACGAGGTCGACCCGGGCGTCCGGGTGGGCCTGTAGGTTGAGCCACCAGCCAGGCTCGGGATCGGCCCAGCCGTTCATGGCCATGGTGACCAGGTTGGGCCCGTCCTCGAAGTAGCCGAGGATGGCCGTCCGCTCCTGGCCGCTGCGGCGCCCGAGCGTCCGCAGGCGCAGCATGCCCTGGTGGTCGGCCGTCGCCCTGCGGAGGCCGAGCCGGCCACCCGTGACGGAGTAGACGGCGCGCTGCCCCACCCAGAACGAGCGGATGAACCAGCGGGGCGGGAGCGGCGCACGTCGCCCCGACTCGATCGTCACAGCGTCTGCGCTCCTGCCAGCGAGGGCTCACCGGCAGGCGGCAGAAGTGCGTCGCGGCGGGCACGGTTGAACATGCGGATCCATCTCCGGGACGCCCAAGCGAATCGGTCGGGCCGGGGGCTCGGCGCTGTCCAGGCGACCCGGGCATGGCCGCGCATCAACGCCGTCGTGTGCGCGGAGGCTAGGCTCGGCCTACCCGTCCGGGTAGGGCCAGATGGACTGGTGAGTGCACAGGCGCAGCACGTGGCCCCAGCCCGCCAGGCCCGCCATGTCAGCCATGTGAGCCCGCGTCGAGTGCGCCGAGGCCGCCTTCTATAACGGCACGCATATCGGCCGTGCGCCGCAGCCCTTGTGGCACTCGACAGCCGCAGTCTGCGCACGCAGTAGGTGCCATGAAGCGACCTCGCGAGGACCTGGCTGATCGAGCCTGACCGCAGAGCCGACCGCCACAAGAGCCGACCGGCTGGGGCTGCGACAACGCTGCGCCCCTCGCAACCGGTCGGCGGAGGGTACCCGGAAAGTACGTGGGCCGCTTGACCGATTGGTCCACAGTCAGCGTGGCACGGCCCGGCTACGGTCGGGAAGACACGAGGGAGGCGCAGGTCTTGAAGCACGAGTGGACGTTCGCGGCGACGGAACAGGGTCGCGGCTCGTTCGTCATCGGTGTCTGCGGCGTCTGCGGCCTGGTCCGCACCACCTGGGTTCCTGGCGACCAGCACGAGGGGAAGCTCGACCTGCGCGGTGACTGCCCCGGCGCACCGCAGCCGCACACCATGCCTGCCGTCCCGGCGCGCGTCTGCGTATAGCGAGGGGCCCGCCTGTCCCCGATGGCGCGCGATCGGCACCCCTGCCCGGGAGCACTCGCGCGCGACCGCGCGCGACCGTGCATACTCGGCCGGACGGGACCGCGGCAACGACCACGTGAGGGCTGATGGACGCGTCGTCCTCGGCGTCCCCTGCGTGGAGCCACCGGCGGCTCGGGCTCGCGAAGAGAGATCTCGAAGGAGGTCGGCGCATGCGACGCGTCCGTGGGTTCCTTGTCGCCGGGCTGCTGGCGGGCTCGCTGGCCGTTCCGGGCGCGGTGCTGGCCGCCCCGCCGGCAGGCAGCGTGGCACCCCCACCGAACCACCGCGACGACACGGCCGCGCTGCAGGCGGCGCTGCAGGCCTGCGTGCCGGGCGGACCCGCCTGCACGGTTCGCCTGCGAGCCGGCACGTACCTCACCCGGCAGGTGTACGCCAACGGGTTCCACGGCACCGTGACCGGCGCGGGCGAGGGCGCCACGGTCGTGCAGGCGCTGCCCGGCTACGTGGTGGGGAAAGGCAGGGCATCCGGAGATCCCTTCGCGCTCCCGCCGGGCGCGAACTGGAAGTACCCGGTCATCATGGCCTTCGGATCCGGCAGCGACGTCAGTCTCGCGAACATGACGTTCCGCGTGACGCAGCGCGCCCCGGTGCCGGCAGGATGGCACGCCGCCCGCTCGAACGCGCCCGCGACCTGGCTGGCCGCCGCGGTCTATGTGCATGGCAACGGGCACTTCACTCGCCTGTCGTTTGTCGGCGCTCCCGGGGCTGACATCCCGGGGGGCGAGGGCTCCGGCGGCGTCAACCTCGACAACGCGGTCCTCGTCGACTCCTCCTCGCCGGGAAGCGTATTCGAGATGACCCGCTCGCTCGTCACCAACACGGCCAACGGCTTCGAGCTCGACCATTTCGCGGGGCGGGCTACTGTGGGCGGGTCGCCTGCCGACGGCAACCGTTTCACCAACTCCGCGGGCGGGTACTACGAGGACGCGGCCGGCGCCACGATCGAGGAGTCCTACAACCAGGTCGGGGTCGGCCCGGCCGCCACCGACTGGCAGGGGATCATGGTCGTCAACCACGGCACGGCCACCCCCGGACACGTCGTGATCGAGCACAACCGCATCCTGGAGAGCACCTACGACGTCAGCGGGGTCGAGGTGGCGTACGCCGGTCCGGGGAGCCAGCCGC
>JAKAMV010000118.1 GCA_021812735.1 Chloroflexota bacterium
GGAAAATGGAGCCGGCGGTCGGATCAAGAGGTCGCAGAGCCTTGGTGCTGCGAGCCCGTTTCTACAGATTGACCGAGGCGCCCGGCGGAATCACCGTCTGTTGCCGCCCCGCGAGGGGTGAGCACGCGAGGCAGTTGCTGCGACGATGGGCGCCTCCCGACCGCCGCCAGGGTCAGGAGGCCTGTCGCAATGGACATCGTGCGTCCCCGCTGTGCCGGCATCGACATCGGCAAGCGCACGCTCACCGCGTGTGTGATCACGACCGACGCCCGCGGCGCGCCGGCGAAGGAGATCCGCACGTTCGGCACCGTGACGAGCGACCTGCTCGCGCTCGCCGACTGGCTCGACGCGGTCGGGGTCACGGCCGTGGCGATGGAGTCCACCGGCAGCTACTGGAAGCCGATCTGGAACCTGCTCGAGGACCGCTTCGAGCTGCTCCTCGCCAACGCGGCGCATCTCAAGGCCGTGCCCGGTCGCAAGACCGATGTCCGCGACGCCGAGTGGATCGCGGACCTGTTCCGCCACGGCCTGCTGCGGGCGAGCTTCATCCCGCCCCGGCCCGAGCGCGAGCTGCGCGAGCTCGTCCGCTACCGGACGACCCTGGTCCGCGAGCGGGCCTCCGAGATCAACCGGCTGGCCAAGGTGCTCGAGGGTGCCAACGTCAAGCTCGGCTCGGTGAGCACCAACATCGGGGGCGTCTCGGGCCGCGCGATCCTGGCGGCGCTCGCCGAGGGCACCACCGATCCGATGGACCTCGCCGAGCTCGCCCGGGGGCGCCTGCGCCGCAAGCACGACGCGCTCGTCGAGGCGCTGGCGGGGTCGATCGGGCCGCACCAGCGGTTCCTGCTGGCCACCCAGCTTCACCACCTCGCCGACCTCGACGCGCTCATCGAGTCGCTCGACGCCGAGATCGCCGAGCGCCTGCGGAGCGCCGACGGGCTCATCGAGCGGCTGGTCACGATCCCGGGCATCGGGCGCCGCACCGCCGAGACCGTGCTCGTCGAGATCGGCACCGACATGGCGCGCTTCGGCTCGCCACGCCGGCTCGCCTCCTGGGCCGGGATGTGCCCGGGCAACTACGAGAGCGCCGGCACCCGGCACGGTGGTCGGACCCGGCGCGGCAGCCCCTGGTTGCGCAGTGCGCTCGTGGGCTCGGCCCGATCGGCGTCGAGGACCGACACCTACCTCGGCGCGCAATACCACCGTCTGGCAGCGCGGCGGGGAGCCAAGCGCGCCTGCGTCGCGGTCGGCCACACGATCCTGGGCATCCTCTACGCCGTCCTCGTGACCGGCCAGCCCTTCCACGACCTCGGGCCGCGCTACTTCGACGACCGGGACCGCGAGCGCGTCCGTCGTCGGCTCACCCGTCGCCTCGAACAGCTCGGCTATGCGGTCACGCTTCGACCCGACGCCGCGTGAGCCTGGCAGAGTCATTTACGAGGCAGATGCACGCGGGCCGCGGGCCCGATCGCGTCGGGGAGGAAATGAGGCCGCTGCGCGGCTATTTCCGAGGCAGGCTCTGAGCCCCCGCGTCGGCCGGCCTGCATGGGCGCGGACGAGTTCGCGCGCTGGCGCGCGGCGAACACCGCCCTGCACGGGGGTGTCGATCGGGCCGCCAGCCCGTGCCAGGACTGCACCCCCGCCTTCGCCGACGAGATGCGCGTCGCGGGGCGCTGCCGCGGCTGGCCGGGGACGGCGCGCCCGACGCGCGGCGTCCCCGCCTGAGGGGCGGCCGGAATGGCCCCGCGCAGCGGGTCGGGACGGCGGCGGATACAGCTCCTCTCCCGCCGTGCCTTCCTCGCCCTGGCCGGGCAGGCCCTGGTGGGAGTAGCGGTCGCCCCCGCCGTCCGTGCCGCATCGGGCCTGGCGCTCTACCACGGGCCACGGACCGAACGGGTGATCGCGCTCACCATCGACGACGACTGGTCGCCGGCGCGCGTGGGCGCGATCTTCGACCTGCTCGTCCGCGACGGCGTGGCGGCCACGTTCTTCCCCTATGCCAACGCGACCCTCTCCGACCCCGGGCTCTGGCGCGCCATTGCGGCGGCCGGCTACCCCTACGCCAACCACACCCGCAGCCATCCCTGGATGACCACCCTGCCGCCCGCCGCACAGGCCGCCGAGCTCTCCCAGGCGCGGGCGATCCTGGAGCAGCTGACGGGCACGCCCATGCTGCCGGTCTTCCGTCCGCCCTACGGTGCCTACGATCAGGAGCTCCTGGACGTCGCGCGGGCGCAGGGCTTCCCGACCGTGCTCCTCTGGGACACCAGCGACGCCGACACCTCGCGGCGGTCCACCCCGGCCCAGCTCGTGCACGCCGCCCTGCAGGGGACCGACGGGTCGGTGCTCCTGACCCACGGGGGGCCTGCCCTCACCCCCCAGATCCTGCCGGCCGTCATCGCGGGGTACCGGGATCAGGGCTTCCGCTTCGTGACGGTCCCCGAGCTGCTGGGCTGGACGGTGCCGTGCCCGCCCGTACCCGACCCCATCGTGGCGCCCGGGCCGCGGGCGCGGTAGGGGGCGGGACGGCCGGCCGACACAGGGCCGCGGGCGCGGCTTCGGCGGCAGGAGCGATGGGCTCGGCCGGCCCACGTCCGCGGCAGGACCGGCCCTGGTGAGACCGTGGGTGCTCGCGCTCGTCTGCCACGTGCCGATCGCGAGCGCCCACCGAGCCTGCCTCCGTGCGGCTCGGGTGTGCGCATCTTTACGCGCCGGCAACGCGCCGCTCACGTGGACCCGCTAGGGTGGGGGCGGGCCCACGCTGGCGCACACCGGTGGGCCAGGAGGTTCCCTGCCATGAAATCGCTCGCCCTGATCGCCCACGACGGCAAGAAGGCCGATCTCGTCGCCTTCGCCACCTACAACCGCGCCGCCCTCTCCGAGTTCGATCTGGTGGCTACCGCGACCACCGGCCGACTGCTGCGCGAGAAGGTGGGCCTCGCCGTCGACACCGTGCTCTCGGGGCCGCAGGGCGGCGACACGCAGATTGCCGCGTTGGTGGCCGAGGGGCGCATCGCCGCGGTGCTCTTCTTCGTCGATCCCTTGAGCGCGCACCCCCACGACCCGGACATCCAGGCGGTGCTGCGGGTCTGCAACGTGCACAACGTGCCGATCGCCACCAACGTCGCGGCGGCCGATCTCTTCCTGGGCGCCTCGCTGCAGGAGGCCGAGCCGCCCGAGGCGGCGCTCTCCGCGGTGTGACGGTGCGGCCCGTGGCCCGGGGTCGTCGCCCGAGCCGCCGATGGCTAGACAGACGCCTCGCGCCGGGCCCGCCGGGCCAACTCGATGAAGGGCCGCAGGCGCGCGCTCAGCTCCTGGCGGGTGTGCCGGAAGGCGTGGAGCTTCATCTCGTCGGGGCCCTCGACCTCGGCCGGGTCGTCGAGACCCCAGTGCAGGCTGGCGTGCTCGCCGGGGAACACCGGGCAGACCTGCCGCGCCCGGTCGCACACGGTGATCACGTAGTCGAACGGCTCCTCGAGGAACTCGGTCACCGACTTCGCGCGCGCGCCGGACCAGTCGATCCCGGCCTCGGCCAGCACGTGCACCGCGCAGGGGTTGACCCCCCTGGGCTCGGTGCCCGCCGAGACGACCTCGAACTCGGCCCCGCCGTAGGCCTGCAGGAGCGCCTCGGCGATCTGGCTGCGGGCGGAGTTGCCGGTGCAGACGAAGAGCACCCGGATGGGTCGGTCAGACATGGCCGCTCCCTCATGGCGACCGCGCGCCCGCGCTTCGAGCACGTCGGGTACGCAGGCTAGACCTTCAAGCCGCTTGCAAGTCAAGAGGGGAGCCGGTGCGCGGGCCACGAGCCGCACGTAGAGCGGAGTACGCTCACGAAGCAGCCTCATCGTCGGGGAGTACGAGCTGTGACGGACCACCTGGTCCTGCGCGAGCATCTCCACTCTCGACTCGTCGAGACGTGGCCGAGCTTCCTTGCTCTGCGGCGCCGCAGGCTGGTCGAGACCGAGCGTCCCGGGGGTGGGGCAGAGCGCGTCGCCGAGCTCATCGTCGCCGACCTCTTCACGCACGCCCTCGACTGGCACGTCGACGATCTCAACCATCAGATCGGCTATGCCGACCTGTTGGTGACGCGCCTGGGCATCAAGTACCTCGTGATCGAGACCAAACGCCCCGGCGCACTCGCCTGGAGCGAAGCCGCCGTCGAGGCCGCCCTGGAGCAGGCGACGCGGTACGCCGTGGCACAGGGCGTCCGCGCGGTGGCCGTGAGCGACGGGCACCTGCTCTACGCCGCCGACATTGCCGACGGAGGGCACCGGGGCCGGGCCTTCGTGCACCTCGAGGCGCCGGTGCCGCCCGAGGGCCTCTGGTGGCTGAGCGTCCACGGCATCTACCGGCCCGTGGACCCACCGGCCGCCGCGGGCGTGCTCCTGCCCCGCGAGGCGGCGCGAGCCGGGGCGCCGGGGCGTGCCAGCGAGGCGCTGCTCCATCACAAGTACGGCATCCCGGCGCGCTGCTTCGCCTACGTCGGCGACCCATCGAGACCAACCACGTGGCATCTGCCGTACCGAGTCATGGACGGCAGCGTGGACAGTCAACGGCTGCCCAAGGCGATCCAGGCGATCCTGACGGACTACCGCGGTGCGACCGTCGGGTCGGTCCCCGAGCCGGCGATCCCGGCGGTCCTCGAGCGGCTCGCCGGTGCGGCCCGTGAGCTGGGCCGCATGCCCGACCAACGGCCGGACACGGCCGAGGCATACCAGCTCCTCCACGACGCGCTGGTCCAGATTGAGAAGGAACGTCGCCGGCGGTAGGTGCGGCGCCGATCACGCGACGATCCCGTGGTGGGCACTCGGCTCGCTTGGGACCTGGAAGTTCAGCACGATGTCCATGTGAGACGACGACCCTCGCGCCGGCCTTGTGCTCAGGTCCGCCGGGGTAAGCCGCTGGCACATCCTCGGCCAAGGCGGTCTCGAACAACAGCCGCCAATTGCTCTGGCGCTCAACAGGCACCGACCAGCGCCCACGACACGGCGGGCGACCCGAACAGCTCGGCCTGCTCCGCGGCCTTCTTGACGGGCTGCGCCCGCTGGTACGCGGGCAGCACGAGCAAAGGCAGGTTCGGCTTGCTGCCTTCGTCGAGCAGTTCGCGGACGGTCAGGATCTGGACGGCGGGGTAGTCACGCCCGGACGCGTCGGAGTGGTAGAAGCCAGCCTCAGCCGCCTCTCGGACCATGGGAGCGGTCGGCTCTTCCAGTGTCACGAACAAGCCCAGCGCGGCACCGTGGGCGTGCATGTCGCCTTTGAGTTGCGCGATCATCGCCCGGTTCACGCTGCCGCTCTTGACCGACACGATGCACGTCTCCGGCTTACCACCCGCGCCGGTGAAGGTGATCACCCGGCGCGAGGAGTGCCCAGCGGATTGCGGAGGTGCTTCGGGGGGCACACCAGAGACTGTCCGACTTGGGCGTCCGCGACTAGCTCTGACCATAGAGGGGTCGCCTGATCCGGTCGTAGCACTGCTGCGGAGCTCGGGAGCGATGCGTGATCGCGCACATGGTGAACACGTTCCCGAACGGATCGTCCCATGGTCCCGGCCGGGATCGGCGTCCCGGATGCCCCCATCTACCGGATCTTCACGGGGCGCCGCTTCCGGCAGCGACTGGTCGAGTGCGGACTGAACCTGGCACGGGTCCAGATGCTTGGGCGCGTCAAAGACTGCCCCGCCCCGAACAACCCGCTTTGGCGTAACCTCAGCCCTTCTTCTTGGGACTCTTCGGCTTCGGCTTGGCCTGAGCAAGGTCGCTCGCGATCGGGCCTCGGTCCTTCTTCGGCGTCTTTGGATCGCGAAGGTCCCTGCCCGCTTGGCTCGCTACGTCGGGGCTGGTTTGCTTAGGGTTCGTCTTGCCTGACTTCGGCACTGGCCGGTTCCTCCGCCTGCAATTCGGCGCCGCTCGCCGCAGGTGAATTGTACGTCCAAACAGAACGCATGTGCGGGATCACGTTTCACGTATCGGGGTAGGATGCCGAGCGCTCGCACCTCCTGCTGTTCCGAATGACCTGATCCTGGTGCGGCCATCGGATGGACTCCCCCGAGCACGGAAACCTTGGCCATCGCCGGCTCCCTCTGGGGACACCTCATGCAGGCCGCCGTATGTCGCCACGCGGACGCGTTTGTCAACTCGCGGCCGGATGCGAGTCCCGGTATTGAGGCAGCCATGACTCGATCCGGGGGACGGCTAGCGCAGCTGGGCGATCGCACGGAAGTATCCCGTGACGCCGGTCGGGAGGAGGAACCCGGCACGCTCTCTCGCGCGCGTCGTCGCGACGAAGACGAGGCGCCCGACGCGTTGTCGGTCGTAATCGCTCATCGAGGCCGCCGGGGAATGGACCGCCGACTGCCGGCTCGTCTTGCGGATCCCTCGGCGTCCCCTACGGCGATCTCCAGGGCGAGCACGCGGCGCTCGCCGCTCGTCGCCGCGCCGACCGCGACGAGGCCGCCATGCTGACCACCCGACCCTGCTCGCGGACCTTGACGTAGTAGGGTCGGATCGAAGGGCGGTGGCGACCTCTCGGCCGCTCCGTTTCCCCGATCCGCCCTCCGAACCGGACGTGCGTGTTGCCACGCATCCGGCTCTCCACGATCTGAGGCCATGGCGCTGCCACCGGTCCGCCCGTTCGCTGTGGACCACGGCGAGGGGATACTCCGACCCCGGTAGCGGTAGCGGGTCACCGGCACCGCGCACGGGTTGAAGAGCGTCACCGCGCCCTCCCTCGGCCACCACCGTCCGGAGAGGTAGCGCCAGCGCAGCCTCTTCCAGTTGGCGCGGGCGCTCTTGTGGTGGAGCCAGCAGCCCACCCGGCGCCACACAGGACTGTCGCCAAGGGGTGGGGCCGCGGCCGGTCGCCAGCGGACCGCCCCCTTGGGCGTGGACGGAAGCGCGGCCCGGCGAGTCCGGACCGCGCGCGAGCGATCCCTGCGGGGGACCCGTGCGCGACTCGTGCGGCGCGCGTCAGGCGTGCCCTGGGCGGTGCCGACACCAGGCGGGCACCCGGTGGTGGCGACGTATGCTGGGCGGCGGGCGCGTGGCCGCCGGAGCCGTAGCAGTGGGGGAGGGGAGGCAGGATCGTGCGGAGGTCGGCCGAGGCGTGGGGCATCCTTGTCCTGGCGGTGCTGGTGCTCGCGATGCTCTGGCTCAACACGAGGGGCTGGGCCTTTGCCATCACCGTGGTGCTGGTGCTGCTGTTTGGGTTCCTGTGCTACGAAGAGGGCGAGGACAGCCGCCGGAGTTGGCGCAGGCGGTAACCCTGGCCTGGTGCCGGCCGGTCGCACCACGGTCGAGATGGGCCTGCGACTCGCCCAGGCGGTCACGCCGGAGTGTGACCGCCACCTTGGCGAGTGGGACGATGGCGGATACCGACACGAGGATCTCGCAAAGCAGATCCCTGATCCCGCGTGCCCCGACCTGCAAGCCTCCAGCGAGTGTCTCGGGAACCTGTGCTTGGCGCGATCTACGTCTGGTCGTGCCGACGGTCAAGGAACAGGCTCCGGCCATCCCGTGGGGCGTGACCAGATCGGGCCGCTCCTGCGGGCAGTGTCGGCGAGACGCGCTCTCGTCAATACCCTAGCCCTGCTCGCGGGCGGCTCGGTCGCGACCCCTGCCGTCAGCGCTATGGCCATTCTGCCCCGTCCCAAGAGGGGAGGGCCCGCTGCCCCGTTCGTTCCCGCCCGGAGCGGACGACGATCGGCCCGCCGGCAACGACGTCATTCGGGTTGCCGCTGGCGACGACCCGCGCCCCTCCGGGGCGGGCCCGGCCGGGGAACCAGTACGTGTGCGCAGTCGAGGGCGCGTGGACCGACGGCCCGGGGAGGGCAACCCGAGCCTCGCAGCGTGGGGGTTCCCGAGGGCGCGGCAGGATACCCGAGGGGCGGTGCGCGTATAGTGCGGCGCATCGCCGCCGCGCGTGGCGATGCGTCGCGTGGTCGCCCCCCTTCTCGAACAGACCGTGCGTCGGCCATCCGGTTCGGGAAGTGCGCACCGAGGTCGGTTCGATGACCCGCGGCAGTGTCCGGAAGCTCATCGCCGATCGGGGATATGGGTTCATCACCGGCGACGACGGGAAGGACTACTTCTTCCATCGCGGCGGCGTGGAAGCCCCCCTCGACTTCGACCGGCTCGCCGTCGGCGAGCGGGTCGCCTTCGAGATTGAAGCCAACCCCAAGGGTCCGCGCGCCGTCCAGGTGCGGGCGGCCTAACCGGCCCCTCGCTGGAGGCCCCCGGACGAGACTCGTGACCCTGAACGTCGACCATGGGGGCGGCCCCCGCGTGCCGGCCATCACGACCGCGCTGCTCCGCCACGCGCCGGACGTGGTGGTGGTGACGGAGTTCCGGGGCAACGACGCGGGGGCCCGCCTGCTGCGCCGGCTGGCGGCCGGGGGGCTCACGTTTCAGGCCACCAGCCAGCCCCCTTCCGGCGTGGAGTCGGTCGCGCTCGCCTCCCGCCGGCCGCTCGACGCGGTGCGCGAACCGCTGGTCGGACGGGATGGGCATCGGGTGCTGGAGGTGGACCTCGCCGACCTGACCCTCGGCGCGGTGTACTTCCCGCGCGGGAGCGCCACGCGCGCCTTCTGGCGCGACCACTTCCTGGCCCTCGCGGCGACCCGCATCGCCCGCGCGTACTGCTTCGCCGGCGACTGGAACACCGGGCGGCAGGGGGTCGATGAAGAGGGCACCACCTTCTCCGCCGCGCGGGAGTTCGAGGCCCCCACCGAGGCCGGCTGGACGGACGCCTGGCGCGTGCTCCATCCCGACGGGCGGCAGTACACCTGGGTGAGCCACCGGGGCGAGGGCTTCCGCGTGGACCACGCCCTGCTCTCGCCGAGCCTGGCGCCCGCGCTGCGCGCGGCCGTCATCTCGGACGCCGAGCGAGTCCCCCGGATCAGCGACCATGCGGCGCTCGTGGCGGACCTCGCGCTCGCCTGAGCCACAAGCCGTCGAGCCCAACGTCCGGCCTCCGCACCATGATCGGATGGTGCCGGGCCCGCTGGGCGAGGCTCGCGCGCCCATGCGGCCACCCGGAGCCCGAATCGGGCTTCTCCACCGTCCGCCCACAGCCCCCACTGGTTCGTGGACAAGTGCCGCGCGCTGGCGTCCGGCGGGTGGACAAGGCCCTTGTGCGACGCACGTCGACCCGCCATCCTCGGGGCTGCCCGAAGGGGCCGACATCGACTGTCGAACCGGCTCGGGGAGCAATCCCCGGGCGGTCCCGGGAGACCGGACCGATGACCGCAAGGCCGTCGGCCACGGGCCCAGCGGCGGATCGACGATCACGCGCAATCGTGATGGCCGGTGCGCCAGTCGGCAGACATCCGGTTCCTTCGGGCGTTGCCTTGTCCGCCCCGCACCTTTGGGGCGCCATCCCCGCGGTCGCCATGCGCGGGCCGCGCGTGGGTCCGTGCTCCCTCGGCAGGTGCCCTGGGCGCAAGTCCCCGCCCTGATGTCGCGGCACGTCGGTCGCCGGGAGCGCCACGTGAGGCCCCACCCGGGTGCGGCGCTACCGACGGGACGCCTGGCTGCCCGACGACGGTGGGGCTAGGGTGCCCTCGGTCAGTAGGCTGAGGCATCGGGCACCGTCCTCCGCCGGTCCCCGTGGGTCGCATGCCCCGGCGCTCCGTGACCGGCGGCCCTTGCCGGGATCGTGCGCGAGCTGGCTCAATGCGCCGGTGGGACGAGGGTCGCCCCGCGAGCAGGAGGATCAGCCATGCGCGACGCGCCGGACCCGCCGAGCGAGGAATCCGAGCTCTCGGCGCTGGTCGCGCTGCTCGGCACGACGTGGTTCGCGGCCGGCCTGTCCCCGGCGGCCCTGCTCAGTCTGGCCCGCCTCGCCCGGCGCTACCAGGTGCCGGCCGGCACCACGCTCCTCGCCGAGGGTCAGCCCGTGCGCGAGCTCGGCATCGTGCTCAGCGGCCGCGTGTCGGTGCGCACCCTGGTCCCGGAGCGGGGGATGGTCACCATCCTGACCGTCGAGCCCGGCGACATCTTCGCGAAGTCCGCGCTCGTCCCGCCCTACCGCTCCACCGCGAGCGTGGTGGCCCTCCAGGCCCTCGACGCCATCGCGCTCGACGGCCAGCGCCTGCGCGCCGCCCTGGCCGCGGACTGCGGCCTCGCCGCGGCGCTCTATCCGCGCCTGGTGCAGGCCATCTCGCGCCGCCTCGACGCCACCCGCCTGCAGCTGCTGGATCTCTTCGCGGGCGAGCCGGCCGGGGCGTAGTCCGGCGCGGACGGCGCCGGAGCGGCCCCCTGCGTCCGGGGGAGCCCAGCGCAGGGGGTCCGCGCTCGATCGCACCTGCAAGCTCGTTGCCGGTCAACCAGCCTCGAACCGGAGCGCCTCACCGAGGACGCCGGCCCCGCCTGCTCCCGCCGACGCCCGCGCTAGAGATGCCAGTGCCGCAGCGACGCCTGGCGCGACGCGGCGCGCGCCTGCGCGGAGCGGACGCGGTCGACGGCGCGACGGGCGTGCCACGACTGCAGCGGATCGGGCCGGGGCGGCAGGCGCTGGCCGCAGACCGGACAGATCGCACCCCAGTCGCCTTGGTCCGACGGGCAGGGTCGCGCGGCAGGCGATGGTGCGGGCTGCAGGTCGGTCGCATGCATGCTGCGACCGATTGTGCGCCTTCGCCCGCGGGCCGCGCGTGGACACCCCCCACATGCCCGCCCCTGGACCAGCGGCGCGGGTCGCGCAGGTGCGCCTGGCGCCACCCGACGAGCGGCCGCATGGCCCTTCCCGGGCGCGTCGGCCGCGCGCCATACTGCACCGGCACCGAGCGGATCGCGACGCACCACCGGTGGGTGACGGGGCGCGCGGGTCCGCGGTGGGTGAGGTCCCGCGGGATGACACCGACGACGCGAGTGACGGGTCCCCCGGGCGCCCGACCGGCCCCCGAGGCCCAGACGGCCACGGCATACCGGCGCGCGGCGGCCCAGCGCTGCTGGATCTGCAACGCCCCCGACAGCGAACCGGTGCGCTTGCAGCGCCGAGCCGGAGCGCGCTGGGTCAGCGAGGCGACGCTGCAGCTCTGCACGGCCTGCCTGGCCGCCCTGCGCACGCCGCGCCTGGCCCGTCAGCTCGACCTCGGGCACGCCGCGGCGGCCCCACCCGTCCGTCCGACACCCGCCGACGCGGCCTCGGAGGGGCACCCCAACCCCGGGGCGAACGCACCCGACGAGCCGCCCCCGCTGACGCTGCTCAAGGGCGCCTGACCATCGGGGTCGACGCATGGCGGTGGCGTCAGTTCGCGCGCAGTGCGGCCGGCGCGAGCCGGTGGGGCATCCCGGGGGGCAGGTCACCCGATGAACCCGCGCATCGCACCCGCACGCGCCCGCGGAGTGTCCAGCGCGCTACCCCTTCGGCGCCGACGCGCTCTTGACCGGCGGCAGGGCCGTTGGCTTCGCCTTCTTCGGTTTCTTCGCCTTCTTGGGATTGGTGTCGCCCATAGTCGACCTTCCTTTGAGGGCCGCTCACCCTGCACGGCGATTCTAGGCCCGGCGGGTGACGAGTACCGGAGGGCTACCAGCACGAGCGGGCCATCGTGTGGGTCGCCGGGCGCGCTGCGCAGCCTGCCAACGGCGCCCGGGAGATGAGGCCACGGGCGACCGGCGGCGGGGGATTCGGGGGACAATGGAACCCGCGCTGCCGCGCAGGCGGATGCGCAGGCAACCCCGGAGGGCACCATGGACCAGGCGCTCGGACCGCGCAAGAAGATCGGGCTCGTCGCGCACGATCGCAAGAAGGCCGACCTCATCGAGTGGGTGACCTACAACCGGGGGCTCCTCGCGCGCCATGACCTGGTAGCGACGGGCACCACCGGCGCGCTGCTCGAAGAGGCGCTGGGAGTCGAGATCCGCAAGCTCCAGAGTGGACCCCTGGGCGGGGACCAGCAGCTCGGTGCCCTGATCGCGGATGGCGAGATCGACTTTCTCGTCTTCTTCTGGGACCCCTTGGAGCAGCAGCCCCACGACACCGACGTGAAGGCCCTGTTGCGCATCGCGGTGGTGTGGAACATCCCGGTGGCCTGCGACCGCGCCTCCGCCGACTTCATGATCTCGTCGCCGCTGATGGAAAGTAGCTACCAGCGCCAGCTGCCCGACTACCACACCTACATCGACCGGTACGTCACGCCGCCCTGAGGGATCGCCACGCGGCGCTGAGCGTCGCTCCGGGCGGCCCCGATCAGGCGCACGGCTGCGTCGGCACCAGCGGGCCAACGCTGACACGGTGGTCGTGGTCGCGACTCCTCGACGAGATCCGCGCAGGCGGGATCAGGGGTCGGACCGGGGTTGACACGGGGATGAACGCCCGTGCCCCCGACCGCTCCACCAGCTGGCTGCGCGGATGCCGCCGTGACGCCCTTGCAAGGGGGGTAGCGCTGCCCCTATCCCGGACCGGCGAGCCTCCGGAGAGCGCCTCGCGACCTTCGCATGATCTGATCTGCGTCGAGTCGTGTCGAGCGGTGAGGGAGCTCATCGCAGGTGAAGGGGGGCCGTTGGCTTCGTCACGGCGCTGCTGATCGGGCCCGGGAGCTGGTGGCGGTCGACGCGGCGCAGCGTCAGACGCAGTCGGGCTCTTAGCAGGCAGCCGACGACGTGCCATGCAGCAGCCCCTACCCACACGGGTAGCCTCGTTCGGGCAGGCCGGCGCTGGCGGGCGGAGGTCCACGCCGCGCACGCTGCGCATGACGTAGGCAGACCACCGGCCGCTTGGTCGAGGAGGCGCATCGTGTCGCCCGCGGGGTCCACGGCCCCCGCCATTCTCCGTCCCCCGCGACTGCCCCGCGCGACCCGGGACGGTCGGTTCGCCCCGCGCGACTCTGCGCGCTACCTCCACCATGAACGAGGAGGAATCCTGCGATGATCCTCGAGCACCAGACCACATCCCGGCGGCGGCACGGCGGGCGTCGACATCGGCCCGCGCACTGGCTCGCCAGCGGCACCGTCGCGCTCGCGCTGCTACTGGGTCTCGGCGGCGCGACCAGCGCCGCGGGCGTGAGCGGCGGGTTCGGCAGCGCGACCGTGGGACCCCAGACCGGCAGCACGGTCCTGCTGCCGACGGACCAGCAGATCGCGCCCGTCGGTACCCGGTACGTGGTGGGGGCGGCCACCGACAGCCGGCTGCTTTCGAGCACCGTCAGCCCGGACGGCACCAGGCTCGCCGCGCTGAGCTGGCACGAGTTCACCGGCTTCCTCTCGATCATCGACCTCTCCAGCGGCACGGTGATCCAGACCGTCGGCAACGGCAAGCCGTACCTGTCCGCGGACGAGAGCGTGGGCGCGGACGGTCCGCTCTACTCCCCCGACGGCACCAGCCTGTGGGTCCCCACCGCGACGGCCGTGGTGCGGTTCACCGTGAACGCCTCCACCGGCATGGTCTCGGACCCGGTGACCATCAGCCTCCCCACCACCGGGCCGGGCGGCGCCGCCCTGCCCTCGGGGATGGCCCTGTCGGCGGATGGCGCCAGCCTCTACGTCGCGCTCAACGGCTCCAACACCCTCGGCGTGATCGACACCGCCACGAACACGCTGGTGGACCAGATCGCGGTGGGCAATGCCCCCCGGCAGGTGGTCCTCGTGGGCACCACCGCCTACGTCTCCAACGAGGGCGGCACACCCTGCGGGCAGCCGTCCTACTGCTACACGTATGAGAACCTCTCCGACAACACGCCGATCATCGCGGACCCGACTACCGGAGCGGCCACCACCGGCACGGTGTCGGTGGTCGACCTCACCAGGGGGTCGGAGACCAGGGAGATCAGCGTGGGGTTGGAGCCGAGCGCCCTGTACCTGGCCGCGGACGGCACCCTCATGGTGGCCAACTCGAACTCCGACAGCGTGTCGCTCATCGACACCGCCACCAACACGGTCGTGCAGACCGTCAACACCAACCCGGTCCCCGGCACTACCGTCGGCAGCGACCCGAATGCGATCCTGATGCCGGACGCCACGCACCTGCTCGTCAGCATCGGGCGGGACAACGCCCTCGCGGTCTACGGGTACAGCGGGCCGACCGCGCCGGTGACCTACCTCGGCCTGCTGCCCACCGACTGGTACCCGGTCGCCCTGGCCACCGACGCGACCGCGGGCCAGATCGTGGTGACGAACGACAAGGGGATCGGCGCCCGGGGGACCCAGAGCACCATCAGCAAGGGCCCCGACACCACGCCCGCCACCGGCTACAACACGTATGACGACACCGGCTCGCTCACCGAGTTCGCCTGGTCGGACGCCCTGGCGGGCCTGGGCGCCTACACCCACGACGTGTCGCTCGACAACGGCTGGGAGAACCTCGGACCGACCACCGCGGTCAGGCACAGCACGGTCGCCCCGGTGCCCGTGCCCGCCGTGCTGGGGCAACCCTCGGTGATCCAGCACGTGTTCCTGATCGACCGCGAGAACCGCACCTACGACCAGGTCTTCGGCGACACCGGCAGCAAGGGCAACGGCGACCCGAGCCTGGCGCAGTTCGGCGCCACGGTCACGCCCAACGCGCATACCCTGGCGGCCCGGTTCGGGCTCTTCGACAACTTCTACGATCCGTCGACGCTTTCCGCGGACGGCCACAACTGGCTGCTGCAGGCGAACGCCAACGACTATCTCGAGAAGGAGTTCGGCGCCTTCTGGCGCAGCTACCCGGCCCTCGGCGCCGACGCCCTCGCCTACCAGTCCGACGGCTTCCTCTGGAACGCCGCCGAGGCGGCCGGCAAGACGGTGCAGGATTTCGGCGAGTACGCGAACTTCCAGAACCTGCCGCTGACCGGCTACCCCACCTGGAGCCAGTGGTACCGGGACGCCCAGATCCTCGAGCACAAGGCGAGCGGTCCGCTCCCCATCCCCGAGGCCAAGTACACCAGCTGGTCGGATCTGCTCTCGGTCAACGCGATCGTGGATCCGCTGTTCCCCACCTTCGATCTCGACATCCCCGACCAGTACCGCGTCGACGTCTGGCAGCAGGCCTTCGCCCAGAGCGAGAAGACCGGCCAGCTCGCCAACCTCACCCTCATCGCCCTGCCCGACGACCACACCGCGGGCCTGAGTGCGGGTGACCCGTACCCGGTGGCCGAGGTCGCCGACAACGATCTCGCCCTCGGGCGCATCGTCGACACCATCTCGCACAGCCAGTTCTGGAAGTCCAGCGCCATCTTCGTGGTGGAGGACGACAGCCAGAACGGGGTGGACCACGTCGATGGCCACCGGGCCCCGGCGCTGGTCATCAGCCCCTGGGCCAAGGAGGGGGCGGTCAACGACACCTACGCCACCCAGCTCAACCTGGTGAAGACGATCGAGCAGATCCTGGGCGTGCGGCCCATGAACCAGATGGACCGCGCCGCCGAGCCCATGTTCAACGCCTTCACCACCAGGCCCGACTTCCGGCCCTACACCGCGGTTCCCAACAAGGTCCCCCTCACGCTCGGGATCGCGAGCAGTGCGGCGCAGGTCCCGGCCTCCCTGCGACCCCTCTACCAGGCGTGGCAGGCCTGGAGCACCGAACAGCACTTCGGCGGCGCCACGCCGGCGCCCGACATGGCCAACCCGGCCCAGCTCAACCGCCTCGACTGGTACACCAGCCACGGATGGACCGTGCCGTACCCGGGGGATGCGACCATCCTGGCGCCGAGCCAGGTGCCCGGCGGAAGCGCGGGCGGGGATCACTAGACCGACCGGACGCAGGAGCGGAGCCGGGCGGGGGAGGCTCCGCTCCCGCGCTATGTGATGGCTCGCGGCGGCGACGTGCGCGACGCGAGCGGGAGGTGCATGCGGGAATGGTCGAGCGCGGGGTGGTCGGCAGGCCGCGTGCTCGGCCCCCGTTGGAGCATCTGAGATGGCACACGCCGCCGTTAGCCCGCTGACTGCGCTGGGGCTCGGCGCCCTGCGGGTGCTCTCCCGCCGCGCTCGTGACTGGGACGGCGTGGAGCTTGCAGACGCGCTCGACGTCCGCGCGGATCGACTGGCCGAGGTCCTCGGCCGGCTCGCGGCGGCGGGGTGGGTCCACCTCACGCGCCGCGCGGGGCGTCTGACCTACCGCTATAGCGATGCGAGCCCGATCCCCACGCTCGGCGAGGTGATCGCCGCGATCGACGGCGCCGGCGCGGCGGACGACTGCGCGCTGGGCCTGGGTCGCTGCGGCGGGCTGACCGGCGGTCCCACCTGTCGTGCGCACCACGGATGGCTGCGCCAGCTCAACGGCAGCGCCCTCCTCGCCCTCTCGCTGGTCGCGCCGCAGGCGACGCCGGCGCGATGGCCGGATCCCTGGCCCGGCGGAGCCGAGCCCGACGAGGATCGGGCGATCCCGGCAGGGATCGACCCGGTTGCCGCAGACCCCGCGATGGCGGCAGCGAGGACGGACGCGCCGGTGGCTGCCGTCGGCATCCGTGACCCCGGGCACCGGGGTGAGGCTGGGGAGACCGACCCATGATCAGCCGGCGGGCCCTGCTGCGGGGTGCGCTCGCCGCGGGCGCCGCCGCGGCCCTCGACGCCTGCGCCGGGGCGTCCCC
>JAKAMV010000856.1 GCA_021812735.1 Chloroflexota bacterium
ATCCGCCGCGTCCGGCGCGAGGCGGCCACGCCGATCCTCGTGCTCTCCGCTCGCGGCCGCGAGGGCGACAAGATCGAGGCGCTCGAGGCTGGCGCCGACGACTACGTGACCAAGCCGTACGGGATGGGCGAGGTGCGCGCCCGGGTCGCTGCGCTCCTGCGCCGTGTCGGCGGGCCGGCGGGCGAGCCGTCAGGCGTGCTGCGCAACGGGTCCATCGCCCTGGACCCGGTCCGGCGCGTCGTCACCGTGGGGCATGCCGAGCTCGACCTGACCCCGCGCGAGTACGAGTTGCTCAAGCAGATGCTCGCTGCGCCGGGGCGCGTCCTGACGCGCGGCCGCCTGCTGCGCGCGGTCTGGGGGACCGCGTACAGCGACGAGGGGCACTACCTGCACGTGTACGTCTCGCGGCTCCGCCGGAAGCTCGCCGCGGCCGACCCGGGAGGCGACGCCAAGGATCTCGTGGCGGCCGAACCGGGCGTGGGCTATCGCGTGCGTGAACGGGGCGACTAGCGCCAGACGGGGCGTCGGCCGAACGGACTCACTCCCGCGCCGCTGGCCCCTGCACGGCTTGAACCGTCGCTCCCCCGTCGAGGGCGACCACCTCAAGCAGCGTCTCGTCAGCCTTGCGGCGGAAGCGCAGGTGCGCCCGGCCGGCGCCGACGGGCAGGTCGCGCAGCTCCACCTCCTCGATGCCTCGCGGGAGCAGCGGTCGCCGGATGCGCAGGACGCCGGCGAAGCCGTCAGGCTCGATCCCGAGGGTCGTGATGAGCAGGGACGGCAGCGCCCCTGCGGCCTACGCCTGCGGATGGCACGCCACCGGATAGCGGACCGGGTCCGCGAAGGTGTCCCGACCGAACCCCGCGAGGCACTCGGGGAGGCGGTCGTGGGGCAGGCGGCCGGCCGCCTCGAGCAGGCCTAGGAAGATCGCCTCGGCCGCCTCCCGGTGCCCGTAGCGGCAGAAGCCGTCGGCGATCAGGCTGTTGTCGTGCGGCCAGATCGTGCCGAGGTGGTAGCCGATCGGGTGGTAGGCGGTCGCCTCGGTCGAGAGCGTCCGGATCCCCCAGCCGCCGAACATGTCGGGCTGCATGAGGCGGTGGGCGACCTTCGCGGCGCGTTCCTCACCGGCGATCCCGGTCCACAGCACCTGGCCCGCGTTGGAGGTCACCACCTCGCAGGGCGAGCCGTTGGCCAGCGCCAGCGCGTAGCACCCCAGGGGCTCGTTCCAGAAGCGCGCCTCGAATCGCTCTCGCAGCTCAGCCGCAGCCCGGCGCAGGGACGCTGCGGCGGCCGCGTCGCCGTCGCGCTCGTACAGGTCGGCGATGGCGAGCCGCGCCCGGTACACGTAGCCTTGGACCTCGGCCAGGGCAATGGGCGGCTCGGCCAGGGACCCATCGGCCATCACGATCGCGTCGCCGGAATCCTTCCAGCCCTGGTTCGCGAGCCCGTTCGCGGAACGGCCCCGATAGGTGAGGAAGCCGTCTCCGTCGTCCGCCGCCGTCCGGTCGATCCAACCCAGCGCCGCCTCGACCGAGCCCCGCAGCTCGCGGAACAGGTCGAGCGACCCGGTCCACGTCGCGTGGCGGCCGAGCAGCATCAGGAACAGCGGGGTCGCGTCAACGGTGCCGAAGTAGGGCGTCTGTGGGATCTCGTCGGTGCGCGCGAGCTCTCCGATCCGGAGCTCGTGCAGGATCCGGCCCGGCTGCTCCTCGCGCCACGCGTCGTCGGTCTGGCCCTGGCGGCTGGCCAGGAGGCGCAGCGTCTCGGCGGCGACGTCGGCGTCAAACGCGAGCGACTGGAGCGCCGCGATCAGCGAGTCGCGCCCGAACACCGTCGCGAACCACGGGATGCCCGCCTCGTAGTAGCGCAGCCCTCCGAGCTGGCCGCGGAGGAGCGCCAGGTCGTCGAGCGAGCGCCCGAGCGCCCGGCGGAGCGCGAACGAACTGGTGCGCACCGAGGTCGTCCAGCCGTGCCCGCCGATCCACTCGCCATCGGCCGTGTCCTCGGCCGTGGCGTGACTGGCGTCGGTGTTCCTGCGCGGCTGTCGGTGCGGTGAGCTGCGCTCCTCGACAGGCTGCACGCCGCGCCCGGCCTTTTCGGACAGCTCCACCTCCACCCGGAGCGTGGTGCGCTTGCGGCCGGGGATTGAAAGGGTGAGCGACGCGCCGTCGGAGGTGAAGGTGTCCGGCTCGGGCCGGATGCGGATCGAGACGCCGCGCTCGACGCCATCGCTGCCCGCGTACCCGAAGCGCAGCGTGCCTCCATGCCAGGCGGGTTGCCGGAGGCTGCCGGACCCCTGGCCCGCGAGCCCCCGGACCTGGAACACGTCCTCGAAGGTGGCCCGGAACCGCAGGTCCACCGGGATGGACGCATCGGTGTCGCCGAAGTTGCGGATCTCGAGCTCGTCGTGGAGGGCCGGCCCCGACGCGTCCACACGCCGGGTCCAGGTGATCCCCAGCTGGTCGCGCTCGACCCTGCGCTCGCCGTCCGACTGCGACCCGAGGGCGGGGTTGGTGAGCTCGAGCAGCAGCGTGTTGCCGCCGACCTCGGTCGCCGCCAGCGTCTCGGGCTTCGCGCCGCCCAGCCGCAGCTCGTACCCGTCGAGGAACCGGCAGTCGTGGTGGTAGAAGCCGAGGCCGTGCCCGCCGCGCGCGGGGATCTGGCCGTCCGGCCCGCACAGCAGGAAGGGCTCGCCGTCCTTCGCCGTCACCGCGTCGGTGATGCCAGCGGCGGCGCTGCTGCGGTGTCGCCTGGCGTGCGCGCCCGGCTGGTTGGGCGGCGGGGCCGACGTGTCCGCCGGCGTCAGGGCGCCGGGGTTCGGAGGCACGCCGGTGGAAGCCATGGTCCCATGCTCCGTCGCCCCGGCAGGCAGGCGCGGTGCACGGTCGGGCGACACCCTTGCAGCGTCATCGCATCGGGCCCCGCCGCTCAGGAGCGCCTCCCTAGCGCTGCCGCCGGAACGGCACGTCGGCGACGATGATCCCCGGGTGCCCGGTGAGCGCGTCGCGCAGCCGGTAGGCGCTCTGGTTGTAGAGGAAGCGCTCCCACCAGTGCTTGATGATCCGCTCCGGGATCAGCACGATCGTGACTACCGACGAGTCCTTCTCCGCGGTGAGTTCCAGATAGCGGATCAGTGGCCGCACGAACTCGCGGTACGGCGATTCCACGATCACCAGGTCCACGCCGCGCACCTGCGCCTCGAAGCGCGTCCGGAACGCCTCGGCCTGGCGGAGATCGTCGGTGACGTGGACGGCGACCACGCTCTTGGACATCGTCAGGCCCAGCTTGATGGCCTGGATCGCGTCCCGGCGCATGTCCTGCATCGGCACGATGACCCGCTGGCCGCGGCTCGGCGGCCCGATGACCGACTCGGGCCGGACGTGCAGCTCGACCTGCGCGCTGCGGTACTCGCGCGAGATCAGGCGCATCAGGAGGACGAGGATCGGGACGATGATGATCACGATCCAGGCGCCGAGGGCGAACTTGGCGATGGCGAAGATGACGGCCACGATGCCGGTGGCGATCGCGCCGATGCTGTTGATGAGCGCGCTCCGCTGCCAGCCGGCCTCCTTGGTGGTCAGCCAGTGGCGGACCATGCCGGCCTGGGAGAGCGTGAAGGCCGTGAACACGCCGATCGCG
>JAKAMV010000119.1 GCA_021812735.1 Chloroflexota bacterium
GCCCTGTTTGAGCGGGTCGCGCGGCCCCATCCGCAGGCGCAGATGCGGGCCCTGCCCGCCGCGGTGCTCGATGCCTGAGCCGGCTCCCATCTTCCCGGTGCGTCGCGCGCACCTGGAGGCGTTGACCGGCGATCTCGGTATCCTGCAGCACGCCGCCGGCACGGTCCCCGATCTCGCGCACGGGTACTGCACCGACGACGTCGCACGGGCCCTGCTGGTGGATCTGCTGCACGCCCGCGTCGTGGGCTGGGAGCCGATCGCGGCGAGCGCGGGTCGTTCCCTGCAGTTCCTGCTGGAAGCGCTTGACGTGGGAGAGGGGCGGTTCCGCAACCTGCGACGCGCCGACGGCTCCTGGGTGGACGGGTCCGGGTCGGAGGACGCGCACGGAAGGGCGATGCACGCGCTGGGCGAGACGATCCGGAGGACGCCCGACGCCGCGGCGCGCGAACGGGCCGCCCGGGCGTTCACGCGGGCCCTCCCCGCCGGGCTCGCGCTGACGGCGATCCGCGCCCGAGCTGCAGCGATGCTGGGCTGCGACGCGGCCCTGCGCGGGGGTGGCGTCGGGAGCGCGCTGCCGGCCGCGTACCGGCGCCTGAGCGGCGGCCTGCGCCGGACGTTCGAAGCGCGGGGTTACGTGCGCGAGTGGCCCTGGCCGGAGGAGGCGCTGACCTACGAGAACGGGCTGCCCGCGCAGGCGCTGATCATGGCCGGCTCGCGGCTCGGCGATGCCGACGCGGCACGCACGGGGTTGCGGGTGCTCGACTGGCTGCTGGCTGTCCAGACGCTGCCCGACGGGCGCCTCTCGCCGGTGGGGTGCCACGGCTGGTGGCCGCGTGGCGGCGCGCGCGCCCGCTTCGACCAGCAGCCGATCGAGGCGACCGCGCTGCTCTTGGCCGCGGACGCCGCGTATCGGACGACGGGCCGTGAGCGCTACCGAGCTGCCGCCGAGCACGCCTACGCCTGGTTCCTCGGGGCCAACGATGTCGGGGCGTGTGTCGCCGACCCCGACCGCGGCGGCTGTCACGATGGCCTGACGCCGCACGGCGTGAACGCGAACCAAGGGGCGGAATCGACCCTGATGTGGTTGCTCGCCCTCGAGCGGATGCGCGCGCTGCGGGCCATCGGGTCGCACGCGGCCCCGCACGCGGCGCCGAGCGATGGGGGTCCGCCGCGCCCTCACCACGTATCGGTCAAGCGGCTGGCGTGAGGCCGATCGGGCCACCGCGCGGGCTGTAAGGCCGCGCCGGGTGTCGCGCGCCGGGCTTCACCTGTGGCCGCACGGGGCCACCGTCGCGCAGCGCTAATATGGGGCCCGCGAGGGAGCCCTGTGTCGGGGTGTGGCGCAACGGTAGCGCACGTGCTTTGGGAGCACGAGGTTGCGGGTTCGAGTCCCGCCGCCCCGACCAATTCCGCCCCCCTGGTGGCCGCGCGTCCATCCCTTCGGGCGATTCCGAGAATCACTTCGCCTCGGTGCGCGGGTCTGCCTGGCTCGGCGGGCAGGGATCGCCGTCCCTGAAACCAGGTTGATGACGTTCGCTGGCCCCTACCGTACGTTCATGGCGCGGCGATTCGATCGGGAGGGAACAGGTCGCCGCCTCTTCGCATCGGCCATGACCTGGCCGAGATCTTCCGACGGCTGGTGTTCGACGTGCTCACCGGGCATCGGGACGACCATCTGCGCAACCACGGGTTTGTCAGGTCAACCGATGGTTGGCGCCTCGCGCCGGCCTTCGACCTCAACCCGATGCCCGACAGCGCCGAGCACGAGTTGGCCATCGGCCTCGACACGCACGCTCCGCACCTCGAGCTCGCGGTGGCGCAAACGGCGCCATTCTGTCGTCTGTCAGCCGCCGCATCGCGCCGGTTCGTCGAGGAGGTGCGTGGCGCTGTGGTCGGCTGGCGGGAGGTCGCCGCCGAGGCCAGCCTCTCTGCCGACGAGATCGAGCTGATGGACAGCACCATCGCGCCGTAGAGCCAGGCTCAGCCCTGGGCTGACCACGGGGCCTGGGAGAGGCGCACCGAGGTTGTCCCGGGAGCGCTCCCGGAACGGACCCGCTCGGGCCGCTCGCGTCGGTGTCCACCCTGGCGACGCGCCTTCGTCGACGAGGGCCGCCAGCCCAGAGGGCGGCCAGCGCAAACGGCCGCCGCGCGTCAGACGCTCAGCGCGTCCCCCACTGATACGTCTCTTTCACGATGCGCAGGTAGACGAACGCTTCCGTCTCGCGCACGCCATCGACGTGGCGGAGCCGGTCCACGAGGAACGAGAGAAGCGCCTCGTTGTCCTCGCAGACCGTCTCGACCAGGATGTCGTAGTGGCCGGCGGTGATGACCGCGTACGAGACCTCGGGCAGCGCGGCGATCTGCTCGGCCGCGGAGATCAGCTTCTCCCCGTCGCAACGGACGCCGATCATCGCCATCTGGTGGAACCCCACCTTGAGCGGATCGGTGACGCCGACGATCTGGAGGATCCCGCGCTCGACGAGGCGGTTCACGCGGGCGCGCACCGCCGCCTCGCTCACGCCAATATCGGCCGCGATCTGGGTGTACGGACGGCGCCCGTCCTGCTGCAGGTGCTCGATGATGCGCTTGTCGAGGGGCGAGAGCTCGTCGCCCACCCGGTCGGTCAGGGCGCGCGAACGGATCGGTTCCATCGGCGCGGACAGTAGCAGGTCCGGCCCCGCCGGTCCAACGGAATTCGCAGGCAGGACGGGGCAAAGGGCGTGGGTTCGCAGCGCGGAGGATCGGGCGCGAGCCGGTGTACGATGCCCCGCGATGCAGCACGACGCCGCGCTGGGCGGTTTCTCCACTCGGGCGATCCGAGCCGCTGGCCGCTCCCCCCGCCTCGCCCAGGAGCCGACGGCCGTCCCGATCTACCAGACGGCGACCTTTCGCGCGGCCGACTCCACCGAGCTGGCGGACGTCCTGACGAATCGCCGTCCCGGCTACGCCTATTCGCGGATCGACAACCCGACCGCCGCCGCGCTGGCCGCGGCGGTCGCCGAACTCGAAGGTGCGGCGGAGGGGTTCGCGTTCGGTACCGGGATGGGCGCGATCTTCGCCGCGCTGGCCTCGCAGCTCTCGGCCGGGGACGAGGTGGTGGCCTCGAACGCGCTGTACGGCAGCACGCGCTCGCTGATCGAGCACGAGCTGCGCCGGTTCGGCGTGACGGCGCGGTACGTGGACGCGACCGACCACGCCGCCGTGGAGGCCGCGCTCACGCCCGCGACGCGCGTCCTGTACGTGGAGACGATCTCGAACCCGACGATCGTGGTGGCCGACCTGGCGCGCCTCGCGGCGATCGCCCGTCGCCACGACGTTGCGCTCATCGTCGACAACACGTTCGCCTCGCCCTACCTCTGCCGGCCAATCGAGTTCGGCGCCGACCTCGTCGTCGAGTCCGCGACGAAGTGGATCGCCGGCCACTCCGACGTGCTGGCCGGCATCGTGTGCGGGGATCGCGAGCGGATGGCCGCCGTACGCGCCTTGCAGGTCGACACCGGCGGGATCGTCGCCCCGTTCAGCGCCTTCCTGGTGCTGCGCGGGCTCACCACGCTGGCCGTGCGGATGGAGCGGCACGCCGCGACCGCGCTGGCGCTCGCGCAGTACCTCGAGGCGCGACGCGACGTGGTGGTGCGTGTCTACTACCCCGGGCTGGCGAGCCATCCGCAGGTGGAGGTGGCCAGGCGCCAACTGCGCACGGGCGGCGGGATGCTCGCGTTCGACCTCGGCAGCCGCGAGGGCGGGAGGGCGTTCCTCGATGCGCTGGAGCTCGGAGAGCGCACGGCCTCACTGGGCAGCGTGCACACGATTGCCGTGCATCCGCCGTCGACTACGCACCGCCAGCTCGACGCGGCGGCGCTCGAGCGGGCGGGGATCGCCCCCGGACTGGTCCGCATGTCGGTGGGGCTCGAAGACACGGACGATCTGCTCGCCGATCTCTCCCGTGCGCTGGACGCGGCCCGCGCTGCCGCACGACCGTGACCGCGCCCGTGGCTCTCTTCCGCCCATGACCGCGCCGCGCACCTGACGATGGCCACCGCGTCCCTGGTACGAGCCCGCTCAGCACGGCCCTCCGACCTGCTCGCGGGGCTCGGCTTCGCCGCCTGGCGCCTGCTCACGAGCGTGCGCTTCGCGGTGATCCAGATCATCGCGATCGCCGTCGCCGCCGTCTTCGGCGCGCTGCTGCCGCAGATGCCCGCCTCGGCGCTGCAGGACCCCTCCCAGTACGCCCGGCAGATGGCCGGGATCCACGCCCAGTACGACGGGCTCTCGATCTTGGGGGTCGTCATCGGGCCGACCTTTGTCGACCTGCTCGAACGGCTCGGCCTGCTGCACGTCTTCAGCGTCTGGTGGTTCACGACGCTGCTCACGCTGCTCGCCGTGAGCATCGTGGTCTGCACGGCGGATCGGACGCCGCGGCTGTGGCGCAGTGTGCGCGAGGTCCGCGTCGCCCAGCCGGAGGGCTTCTTCGATCTGCGCTTGCCGAACCGCACCGCGATCGAGGGGCCGCTGGCGGAGGAACGCGCCGCGGAGGTGCTGCGGCGGCACCGCTTCGTCGTGCGAAGTGCCGAGGGCATCGTGTACGGCGACCGCAACCAGTACTTCCGGCTGGCCACGCTCCTCACCCACGCCGGCCTCGTGCTCTTCCTGGCGGCCGCGGCGATCACCGGGGCGTTCGGCTTCCAGACGGTGCTTGTCCTCGGCGATGGCCAGACGGCCCCGGTGCAACCGGTGGGGACGCCAGGGAATCTGATCGTCAAGAACGTCGAATTCTCCGCGCCCACCCGACCGGACGGTTCGTTCCTCGACTTCATGACGAACGTCGCCGTCTACCAGGACGGGCGCCTGATCGCGCAGAAGACGATCCACGTGAACGACCCGCTCGTGGTCGACGGGTACGTGATTCACCAGAACACGTTCGGCCCGGCCGCCAACCTGGAGATCCACGATCCTTCCGGGCGTCTCGTCTGGACGGGACCCGTCCTGCTCGCCGGGACGCTGGTGGGGCTGCCGCAGGGGTTCCTGACGATTCCGGGCTCCAACCTCGGGCTGCTGCTGGTCCTGGACCGCAGTGCCGCGGGCGCGCCCCGACTCACCCTGCAGGGGCTCGTCGCCGACCGGGCGGGCGGCAGTACCCAGACGGTCTTCATGGAATCGCTGGGCGTCGGTCAGACGAGCGACACGGGGGTCACCGGTGGGTACGCGATCCGCTGGGTCAAGACGTCGGCGTTCACCGGGCTCGTGGTGCGGCGCGACCCGGGCGAAGCGTTGGTCTGGATCGCATTCCTCCTGATGCTCGGGGGCCTGGTGCTGACGTTCTACTTCCCGCGACGACGCATCTGGATCCGGACACTGCCGCAGCGAGCAGAGGTGGCGATGCTCGCGGACCGCTATGTGGACGTGCCGCGCGAGCTGCGCGAGGTGGTCCGGGAGTTGCGGAGCGCCGCCGGCTGACGGCGCGCGGCGCTCGCGTGAGACCATGGCGCAGTGCCGACACTGACCCAGATCTGGCGCGACGTCGTGCCCACCGCAACCTGGCTTTCGCCCGCAGGCGCCGGGGCTGGGGGCCCCGTACCGGATCCCGAGATCGCATGGATTCGCGTGCTGCGTGCCCGCGTCCCCGCCCTCGAGGGGCTCGAGCCTGGCGACCTCGCGATCGTGCCCGAACCGGTTCTCTCGGCGCTCGACGCCGGTCTGGCGGACCCGTCGGCCATCGTCGCCGAACTGGCGCGCGCCGGCGTGGCAGGGTTGCTCCTGGTGGGCGACGGCCCGCCGGCGCCCGCGGCGGCTGGGCTCGTCGACGCCGCCCGAGCGCGCGCGCTTGCCGTCCTCCGGCTCACCGGAGGCGACCCGGGCGCGCTCGAGCGCTCGCTGGTCGGCTATCTGGTGAACCGCCGCGCGGAGCTCGACCGCCAGGCCGCCCAGGTGGACGCGGCGCTCGAGCGTCTGGCGCTCGAGGGGTACGGCCTCGAGGCGCTGGCGGGCGCGGTCGGCGCGGCGCTCGGCCGCGCTGTGGCGATCGAGGACGAGCGCGGGGCCGCCGTTACCGTGCACGCCCCCGACGGTGTCGCGGAGGCGGCGGCAGCAGCAGCGCGCTACCTGGCACAGCCGCGACAGGCGGCCCTGCGGGTCGCGCTGCCCGGTGTCGGCACGCTCGCCCTGCTCGGTCCCTTGCCGGCCAGCGACCTGGATCGGGCCGTTGCCGACCGCGTGGCGCCGCTGCTCGCGCTCGAGATGGGAGGCGCAACTGCGGCACGGCGGACGCGCATCGCGGGGCCGCTCGAGTCGCTGCCCGCCGATGGCCCGCCCTGGGCGGTGGTGGTGGCCCGACAGATCGTGCCGGGCGAGGAGGTTTCCGCGGAGGAACGGGCGCGCCGCCGCGATCGCCTCCTCCGCCTCGCCCCGGCGCGTCGCCTGCTCCTCAGGGGCGATGTGACCAGCGTGGACTACCGCATGGTGGTCGCGTTGGGCCGGGACGACCCGCGTGGCCTCGCGATCGCATCTCGCATCGCCGCCACCATCGGACGGGATGTCGCCGCGTCTCGGCCGTTCAGTCGGCCGGAGGATCGGTCGGCTGCGGAGGCCGAGGCGCGGTCGACGCTGGAGGCGGCCGAGGCCATCCCCACCGCGGAGGCTATCTCCGAGGCCGAGGCCGGCCCCGAGGTCGGCGCGCTCCCGGAGCCATCGACTGCGGCCGAGGGGTCCGAGAAGCCGGCGGGCACCCGCTCCGTGGTCGCCGAGGGCGCCCGCACCGGCTCTCTCCGCCCTGGGCCGCGGGTCCTGCAGGCCGAACGCCTGCCCGCCTACCGTCTGCTCGGCGAACTGCACAACCTGCCGAACGGCGCCCGACTGGCAGGCGCCCTGCTCGCGCCCCTCCTCGTGGGGTCGGTGAAGAGCCGACGCCGGCGTGTGGCGACCCTGCGCGCGGTCCTCGAACATCCGGGGGCGGCCGGGGCCGCCGAAGCGCTCGGGATCCACCGCAACACGCTGCTCTACCGGATCGCCCGCATCGAGGCGCTCACGGGCTGGCGGCTCGATGACCCCGACCTGCGGCTGGCCCTGGCAGTCGCAGTCAGACTTGTGCAGAATGCCCAATCCGGCGAGTCGGTCCCGGGCTGACGGGCCGGCATGTGGCGGCCGTGGGTCGGTTAGACTGAGCCCCGTTGTGCAGGGTGCCTAAGCTGCAGGCGCGGTAGCGGAGCCATGGCAGGTGGAGGACAGGGACGCGATGACGATCGAGGTTCGGAACGGCGATCCGGGGGCGGCGATCACGGCCGCGCAGGAGCGGGGGATCCGCTTCGTGCAGCTGCAGTTCTCGGACATCATCGGCGCGGTCAAGAGCGTGACGATCCCGCTCCACCAGCTGGCCGAGTCGATCGAGCACGGGACCTGGTTCGACGGCAGCTCCATCGAAGGGTTCACGCGGATTGCCGAGAGCGACCAGTACCTGAAACCGGACCTCAGCACGTTCGCGGAAATTCCCTGGCAGCCCGGCCATGGCGATGGCGGCCCACTCGGTGGCCGCGGGACCGCGCGCATCATCTGCGACGTCTACACCCCGAAGGGCGAGCCGTTCGTGGGCGACCCACGCTACGTGCTGCGCCGCCAGCTCGCGCGTGCCGAGCGCCTCGGATATCGCTTCAACACCGGCCCGGAGCTCGAGTTCTTCCTCTTCCGGCGAGACGAGCAGGGCAATATCCAGCCGTTGCCGCACGACCAGGCCGGGTACTTCGACTTCAGCACGGACCTGGCGCAGGAAGTGCGGCAGGACATGGTCAACGCGCTCGAGGCGTTCGGGATCATCGTCGAGGCGGCCCACCACGAGGTGGCGCCGGGGCAGCACGAGATCGACTTCGAGTACTCCGATGCGCTGCGCACGGCCGACAATGCGGTGACGTTCCGGTTCACGCTGAAGGCGGTCGCGCAGATGCACGGCCTGTACGCCACGTTCATGCCGAAGCCGATCTTCGGGATCAACGGCTCAGGGATGCACACGCACCAGAGCCTCTACGACCTGAAGGCGGGAAGGAACGCCTTCGCCGACCCGTCGAACAAGTACGGGCTCTCCGATCTGGCACGCGCCTACATGGCCGGCATCCTGGCCCACGCGCGCGGCATGATCGCAGTGTTGGCGCCTCTCGTGAACTCGTACAAGCGGCTGGTCCCCGGCTACGAGGCGCCCACGTACCTGACCTGGGGCCGCGTCAACCGCTCGGCGCTGATCCGTGTGCCGATGGTCTCGCCGGGCCGCAGCATCGAGGCGACGCGGATCGAGCTGCGCTGCCCCGACCCGTCCGCGAACCCGTACCTGGCCTTCGCCGTGATGCTTGCGGCGGGGCTCGACGGGGTCGAGAAGGGGATGGAGCTGGCTGAGCCGGTCGAGGAGAGCCTCTACGAGATGGACGCTGCACGGATCGCGGAGCGCGGGATCCGGCAGCTGCCCGCGACGCTCGGGGAGGCGATCGACGAGCTGGAGGCCGACCCGGTGATCTGCGAGGCGCTGGGGGACCACGTCCTCAGCCACTTCGTCGAGGCGAAGCGCGCCGAGTGGCAGGAGTATCGCGCCCAGGTCACGAGCTGGGAGCTCGACCGCTACCTCGAGCAGTTCTGAGCCGGAGCACACGGGCTCCTGGCCCTGCGAGCCGCGACCCTGCGAGCCGCCCCCTTTCCGCTTCGCCCGGGGGACGGCTCACCTCTCTTAGCCGAAGCGGCCGCGGTACTCCGGCGGCAGCAGCGCCGCGATGCGTCGCATCAGGTCCTCGCTGGCGGCGTCGAGCACGGCATGGCGTTCGGCCTGCGCCGGGCGGCGGCCGATGTCGATCGCGTCGGCCTCCGGTTCCGGCGGGGCCACGATCCGGTATGGCGCACCGAACCGGATGTGCACCGTCTTGCCAGGTCGCGGTAACGGCGCACCAACTGGCCAGAGCTCCTCGGTGCCCCAGATCGCCGCAGGTACCACTTCCGCGCCGCTGCGGACCGCAAGCAAGGCGACCCCGGGCTTTGGCTCTCCGAGCACCCCGGTCCGGCTGCGGGTGCCTTCGGGTGCGAGGCCGAGCCAGTCGCCACCCACCAGCACCTCGCGCGCCATCCGATACGCCTCCCGGTCGGGCCGGCCGCGGCGGACCGCGAACCCGCCGTAGTCGCGCAGCAGGACGCCGAAGATCGGAAGCGCCACCGCTTCGGCCTTGGCCATGTGCCGCACGCGTCGCCCCACCGCGCGATGCACGACCATCGCCAGCAGCACCGGGTCGGCCAACGACAAGTGGTTGCTCGCCAGGATCACGCTGGGCCGGTCCGGGAGCAGGTCGAGCCCTTCGACCTCGAGCCGAACTCGTCCAAGTGCCATCAGGACGCGTACGGACGCGTTGACGAGTCGAAAGGTCGACGAGACCGGTGGCGGGGGCGGCGCAGGCGTCGTCACCCCTCTGCCTGCTTCGAACCCATCAGCTCCCCGCCGTCGACCCCGATCGTGTTGCCGGTCACCCAGTAGAGGCGCGGCGACGCCAGCGCCACGATCGCCTCCGCGACGTCCTCGGGCGTCGTCATGCGCCCGGCCGGGTTGCGCTCGCGGACATACCGGAACAGTTCCTCGTGGCCGGGGATCGCCCGCGACGCACGCGTATCGGCGACGCCCGCGCGGATCGCGTTGACGGTGATGCCGTGCGGGATCAGCTCCAGCGCGAGCTGACGGCAGTGCGACTCGAGCGCCGCCTTGGCCGCGCTGACCGGACCGTAGGTCGGGACGACCTTGACCGCGCCCTCACTGGTCATCGCGAAGAGGCGGCTCCCGCGTGCGATGAGGCCGGCGTGGAAGAGGTCGCGCGTCCAGTAGACCATCGAGTGGGCCATCACATCCGCGGTCATCTCCAGCTGCCGCTGCGAGACCTCTTTGCGTGCCGGATCGGTCGAGATGTACGAGAGCGTGACGCCGAAGGCGAGGGAGTGCAGGAAGACGGCGATATACGGCTCGACACCTGCGGCGCGCCGTTCGGCGAACCGGCGCGCGATGTCCTCGATGACCGCGTGCCGCTTCTCCTCGTCCGCCGCGTTGACGTTGTGGAAGACGACCGGCACACCGGTGGCCTCGATCGTGCGTCGCACCTCGTCCGCCGCGGCGAGGCTGCCGCGCAGGTCGAGGTGGACACCGACGATCGGGTAGCCGTCGCGGGCGAGCGCGATCGCCGTCGCGGCTCCGAACCCGCTGCTGGCCCCCAGGATCAGCGCCCAACGTTCCCGTCGGTCCGTCTCGACCATCCGTCCCTCCGTGTCGCGGCCCATCCGGGCGAGAGTGTAGCGGGCTCCTTCGGGTGTCGATGCGGCGAGCGGCGCGCTATCCGCGGCCGACCCGATCGATGTGGCGGCCGACGGGCCCCCCACGGCCGACGGGCCACCTGTGGCGGGCAGCGTCCCACGCCATGCCGCCGTCAGCCACGGCTCCCGCGATGCGCTGCACGGTTCGAGCGCGTAGGATCCGGCCATGTCGCGCCTCCGCCTACCGCGCCCGCCTCTCAGTCAGGGCGTTGTCGCCGCCGCCACCGTCATCGTCGTCCTCGTGGTCGCCGTCGGGGTCGCGGTCGCTGTGTCACCGGCCGGGCACCCTGGGGCACTGCCGACCTCGACCCCCGTCCCGTCCTCACCGTCGGTGGCGCAGCACTCCCCGCTGCCCGGCGCCGTCGACCAATCCGCCGGCGGAGTCGGCACGGTAGGAACGGGCGTCGTCAAAGCGATCCCGGCGCCCGGCTGCGCCCCTGCGGCAAGCGCCGCGTCCCCGGCCGTCGCCTGGCGCAACCTGGGGCTCGTCGAACACGTGCCGGTCCTGATGTACCACCGCGTCGTGCCGCTCTCAGAGGCGGGCGACTCGCTGCGCAGTCTGATCGTCTCCCCGCAGCTCTTTGCCGCGCAGATGGCCGCCCTCCATGCTGCCCGCTGGCGCTCGATCACGTTCCGCCAGCTCGCGGCCGACTTGGCCGCCGGGCGTAGCGAGCCGGCGCGCACGCTGGTCATCACCTTTGATGACGGCTACCGCGACGGCTACCGCTACGTCTTCCCCGTCTTCCGACGCTACGGGTTCGTGGGGACCTTCTTCATCATCACCGGCCGGGTCGGCATGGCGGCGTACTTCACGCCGTCCGAACTCTGCGCGATGACCCGGGCTGGCGACGAGATCGCCAACCACACGGTGCATCACGTGGGGCTCGGGATCGTCTCGCCGGCGACGGCAGCTACGGAAATTGCGCAGGCAGGCCGCATGATCGCCAAGTGGACCGGCGTCCCGCCGGTCACGTTGGCCTATCCGTTCGGTAACTGGAGCCCAACGGTTGTCGGCATCCTGCGGCGCGACGGGTACCGGCTAGCGGCGACGACTGTCCCGGGAGCGCTCGAGTCGTACGCGGACCGGCTGCTGGTTCCGCGGGTGCGGGTCGGGCCGGCAACGACGCCAGCGGCGCTGGTCGCGACGGTCAGCGGGTACGACGGAGGGTAGGGCGGCGTGTTGCCCTCGGGGAGACGGGCCCAGCCACCGGTTCGCGACACCAGACACCAAGATCGCGTACGCCACGGGCCTCCTCGCGGACCACTGCGCTGCCCGGGGGGTTCACGATGACCATTCCCCACGTCCGGATCTGCATCGTTGGCTTTGGCTCGATCGCACGCACGCACGCCTGCGCGCTCGCCGCGCTCCCTGTCGTGCGCGACCTGCCGTTCCGTCCCTTGCTGGCCGCCATCGTCAGCGATCGGCCCGCAGCGGTGGCACGCGACGCGGCGGCGCTGGGTGTGCCGGTCCTGACTCTGGCGGAGGCGCTGGCGGATCCGGAGCTGACGGCTTTCGACGTGACGACGCGCAATGCCCAGCATCTCGCGCAGGCCGGTGCCGTCCTACGGGCCGGACGGCCGCTCTATGTCGAGAAGCCGATCGGCCGCACGCCGGCGGAGGCCGCCGAGCTGGCGCAGCTCGCCGCGGCCTCGCCTGCGCCGACACACGTTGGCCTAGTCATGCGGTACCACCCTGCCGTCATCGAGGCACGCGCCCTCCTGCGTGTCGGCGGGATCGGCGAGGTCCGCCAGGTCCGTTTCGGCCTGTTCCACGGCAGCTACCTCGACCCTGCCCGTCCCATTTCGTGGCGTCTTCAGGCGGCCGAGGCCGGCGGCGGCGCCATGCTCGATCTCGGGCTCCACGTCGTCGACCTGGTGTGTTTTCTGCTGGGTGAGCCGGAGCTGCTCGCGGCCCGCCACGCGACATTTGTGCCGCGACGGCCCGATGGCCTGGGGGGCACGCGCGAGGTCGACGTGGACGACTGGGCATGGGCCGAGCTGCGCGTGCCCGGGGGCGCACACGTTACCGTTGAAGCATCGCGGATCGCATTCGGCGCGGAGGGTGCGCCCTTCGAACTGTACGGGACGGAGGGGAGCTTGGTCGCGAACCTTGAGCGTGTAGCTCCGCTACGGTTCACCCGCTTCGACGGCGCGGAGGCCACGTGGCGCAAACGTGCGGGCGCCGACCCAGAGGCGCACGCCGTAGCCGCGCTCCTGCCGCCCTCCCGCCTGACGCTTGGGTCGTTCGTGGACTCTCACCTGGCCTCGCTGCACCACTTCGTCCTGCGGGTCGCCGGCAGCGACCCCGTCCCAGGGTGGGCCCCGACACCGCACGATGCGGCCATCGCGGAAGCACTGGTTGCCGCCATCGCGCCCATCTCAGGTTGACCGGCGCGCGCCGGGTACCGGCCAAAGCACCGCCGCGGCGGTGCTAGGATCGAGTCGCGGACGACCTGTGCTGCGTCCTCGTGGGTCGCGCCGCGGAGCGAGACGGTGCCATGCGGGAGCACATGATGTGGGACGCACCCAAGAGCGTCGGCGGACGGCTCGTTTTTGAGGACCGGGTAGCTCCCGGACGCTTGACGATCGACAAAGGCCGGATTGTCTCGGTGGACTTGGACGCCAGCGAGGAGAACGGCGTCTATGTTTGTCCTGGGTTCGTGGACGTGCACTGTCACGGCTGGGGTGGCCACGACGCCATGGGCGATGCGCCGGAGGACGGCGCAGGACCACTCGGTTTCAACCTCGAGGGTCCCTATATCAGCGAGGCCAAGAAGGGCGCCCAGAACCCAGCCTACATCCAGGTGCCGGTCGAGGCGGACCGGACGCGGCTGGAACTCTTGCTCGATGACCTGCGGATCATTACGATCGCTCCCGAAGTTCCAGGCGGCCTCGATATGATCTCGTGGTTCACGACTGGGGCGATTGCGCTGTCGGCGGGCTACTCCAACGCCACATCGGAGCAGGCTGACGCCGCGTACAAGGCGGGTGCGCTGACCACGACGCATCTCTTTAACGCGATGTCGGGCGTCCACAACCACGAGTCCGGCCTCGCTGTCGCGGCCCTCGCTGATGATGGCGTGTACGTCGAGTTGATTGCAGACGGCTTCCATGTCGACCGCAGCGTGTGGGCGCTCATCTTGCGGTGCAAGACGCCGGAACGGTTGATCCTCGTCAGCGACGCCATCGCTATCGCGGGGACCGGTGATGGCCACTGGTCGCTTGGCGGTCTCGAGGTGGAGGTGCGTGACAACCAGTGCCGGCTCGTGTCGGATGGGCGCCTCGCCGGCAGCGTCATCGCGCTCGACACGGCCGTCCGCAATCTAGTTCGATCCGGAGTCTCCCTGTCGCGTGCCGTGGCTGCAGCCTCGCGCAACCCGTTGGCCCTGCTCGGCGTCCGAGACCGCGGGCGACTGGCACCGAGGCAACGCGCCGATCTGGTCCTGCTCGATGAGGGCCTGGCGGTGCAATCGGTCATACGTGGGGGCCGGTCGTATGGCGGGCTGGTGACACGGGCACCGTCGGCGTGAACGGCCCTGACCGAGCGGGGCCCAGCCCGCCCAACAGGATCGAGCAGATACACCATACCCTCTGGGCGACGGTGCCGTCCGCGCTGGCCACCGAGTTCGGGGCCCTCGTTGAGCTCGGTCTGGGCGCCGTGGCCGGGATGACGGCCGGCCTCATCGCGGTGATTGTCCTCGGTGCACTGCTTATGCCACGGCCGCCAGCGCCGCCGCTGGTGCGCCTCGCTCTGCTCGTTGGCGGGCCGCCGCTCCGTTATGGGCTGCTCCTTGTCGCCGCTTGGTACGAGTGGATGGTCCGGGGCAGTGGGCCGCTGCCGTCGCTCGCCGCTGTGGTCGTGCTCGCCGTGGTCGTCCCGATGGCGGGCGCGGTGTTGACTGGCCAGCACCGCGCGGGGTCGGCGCGGCGCTGACGCGGGCCGGCTGCGCTCACAAGCCGGCTCAGGCTTGGGTCTGTAACACAGGAGACCGCAACATCTGGTGTCCCTGTGTGTGCCTGCTAACCCACTGTCCCTGGTGGCTTCCTGTGTTAGCGACCCGAGCCTCAGCCGGCTTGACTCGGGAAACCCCCGTGCTATTGTGGTCCGGACCAGTCTAGGCCACGGACGACGGCATGTTTGCGGAGGGACACGCGGCGGTGGTCCAGACAAGCACACCCACCATAGGTACTCCATCGGGAGGGACCAACCCCGTCGCTGGATCGGCCCGCTGCGACGCGCTCTGGCGGACCGACCGAGCGTTGCAGTGCCCGCCGCCCGCCCATCAGCGGTGCCGTCCGTGAACGGAAGAGAGGTGATGCCTACCCGTACTGCGCTGTGTATCAACGTCGATTCCCGGATTCGCTGAGGACAGAACATGACAGCGATCCTGCTCACGATCTGGGCGATCATCTGCATCTTCGACATCCTGGGCCCGACCGTAATCATGGGCTTCCGGCCCCTGATCGCCGGCACTGGCGCCGGTATCATCGTCGGCGACGTCAACCTTGGGATGGCGATCGGTGCGACGCTTGAGCTGACCGCCCTCGGCGTTTATACGTATGGCGGTGCCACGATCCCGGATTACCAGACCGGCGCCATCATCGGCACTGCCCTGGCGGCGGCGGGCGCGGGCGACCTGGCCGCCAAGACCGCGGTTGGTCTTACGATCGGTCTGCCGGCCGCAATTCTTCTGGCCTCACTCGACCCGATCGGCCGATTCCTCCCTACGTTCTGGATCCACAAGGCGGATGACTACGCCAGCCACGCCAACTCCCAGGGCATTACCTGGATGCACTGGACAGCGTTTATCCCCTGGGCGGCGGTGCGGGCGATCCCGACATTTCTAGCAGCACTCGCCCTCAATACCGACACTGTTAAGCAAATCCAGAGCGCCATCCCGGCGCAATTCGTCACCGGCATGAGTCTAGTTGGCGCTATCCTGCCGGCCATCGGCTTCGCCATGCTCTTGAAGATCATGCCGGTCGCCAAGTACTGGTACATGCTGCTCATCGGGTTCGTTCTCTACGCCTACCTGAAGGTTCCACTCCTGGGCATCGCTCTGTTCGGCTTGGCAATAGCATTCATGTTCGAGACCCTCAAGCCGACTGCTGGGCGCGGCGAGGTGGCCATCCATGGCTAGCACGGATGCTCCGCTGGGCAAGCTGGAACGCAGCGACCTCCGCGCCGCGTTCTGGCGGTATTTCTGGTCCTTTCAGATCTCCTGGAACTACGAGCGCATGCAGGCGTTGGGTTTCGCTTACGCGATGGAGCCCGTCCTGCGCAAGCTCTTCCCTGACAAAGAGGAGTACGCTGCTGCGCTGGCGCGCCATCTCGTGTTCTTCAACACTAACCCTGTGGTCGGCGCGCCGCTGATCCTCGGTTCGGCGATCGCGATGGAGGAAGCCGGCGCGCCTGCATCTGCTGAGGGCGTAAAGGTTGCCCTGATGGGCCCGCTGGCCGGTGTTGGTGACACGATCGTCTGGGCGCTATACAACTCGATTATCTTTACGATCGGCGCGTCGCTGGCGCTCCAGCAGAACATCTTGGGCCCACTCTTCGTGATCGTCATGGTGGCGATCCCGTACACGCTGGTCCGCTGGTGGCAGTTCTTCTGGGCCTACGACCAGGGCAAGACACTGGCCACGAGCCTGGCGTCCGGCGCCCTGGAAAGGGTTACGGAGGGGGCCACGGTCCTTGGGCTGATCGTGATTGGAGGGTTCATTCCATCGATCGTGCATCTCGTTACGTTGTGGGACTACAAACAGAACGTGACGGTGAACGGTCAGCAGGTCACCCAGTCGGTGGCCATCCAGCAGCAGCTGGATTCGATCCTGCCGTTCATGCTGCCGATCGCACTGACCGGTTTTGTTTATTGGCTGTTGAAGCGGTATAACCTGAACCCGCTGTGGGCTATCGCCGTGGTGTTCGCGTTCGGCATCATCGGCGGATGGCTTGGTTGGTTTGGGGCAGCCCTGCCCGCGCCGGCGAAATAGGGCGGCGCATCTCGATCCGGGTGGTGGAGCCACCACCCGGATCGAACCCTGTCGGGAGGGCTCCATGTACGAGCGCTACTTCATTGTCCTTGAGGGTCTCCTGCGGCGCGTGCAGGAGACCAACGCCACGTCGCTCCCGGAGGCCGCACGAATCGTGGCTGA
>JAKAMV010000120.1 GCA_021812735.1 Chloroflexota bacterium
CGGCGAGACCCGCGACGAGCTGTCGCGGACGTTCGCGGACCTCCGCGCGGTGGACTGCGACATCCTCACGATCGGGCAGTACCTGCGGCCGACCCCAGCGCACCTCCCGGTCGAGCGCTACTACCACCCGGACGAGTTCGCGGAGATGCGCGAGGAGGGGCTCGCGCTCGGGTTCCTCCACGTGGAGTCGGGCCCCCTGGTGCGGACCAGCTACCACGCGCGGGACCAGGTCCCCGACGCCGCCCGCCGGGCCGTCGAGCGTTCCGCGGCCGCCCGGACCGCGGGTGCGAGCCCGGCCGTCGGCGCGGACCTGGGCCGGCGCGTGCTCCCGCTCGCGACCGTGGACGCGCAGGGCCGGGTCGTCCCGTCGTCCGTGCCCGAGTAGCGGCGGCGGCGGCGGCCCGGCCGCCCGAGCCCCGGTCCGGCCGCCCGAGCCCCGGTCCGGCCGCGTCCTCCTTCATACTTGGCGCCATGAGCACGCCCCAGGTCGTCATCCCAGCGTCCCTCCTCCCGGCCGACGGACGGTTCGGCTGCGGCCCGTCCAAGGTCCGCCCCGAGGCCGTCGCGGCCCTCGCGTCGGTAGGTCGGTCGTGGCTGGGGACGTCGCACCGGCAGCGCCCGGTGCTCGACGAGGTCGGCCGCCTGCGGTCGGGCCTGCGCGACCTCTTCGGGCTCCCGGACGGCCACGAGGTCGTCCTCGGCAATGGCGGCTCCACGGTCTTCTGGGACGTCGCGACGTTCGGGCTGATCGAGCGGCGGAGCCAGCACTGCGTCTTCGGGGAGTTCTCGGCCAAGTTCGCCGCCGCTGCGGAGGCGGCACCGCACCTCGACGACCCGGAGGTCGTGAGGAGCCAGCCTGGCACGCGGCCGGATCCGGTCGCCAGCGACGAGGTCGACCTCTACGCGCTCACCCACAACGAGACCTCGACCGGGGTGATGATGCCGGTCGCCCGGCCCCGCCATGCCGACGGGCGGGTGGCGTCGGGCCTCGTCGCGGTGGACGCGACCTCCGGCGCCGGTGCGCTGCCGGTGGACGCGGCCGACTTCGACGCCTACTACTTCGCGCCGCAGAAGGTCTTCGCGTCGGACGGCGGCCTGTGGGTCGTCCTGCTGTCGCCGGCCGCGGTCGAGCGCGTGGGGGCGATCAAGGCCTCCGGCCGGTGGCAGCCCGCCTCGCTCGACCTGTCGATCGCCATCGACAGCAGCCGCAAGGACCAGACATACAACACGCCCGCGCTCGCCACCATCTTCCTGATGAATCGGCAGGTCGCCTGGCTCCTGGAGAACGGCGGCCTCGCCTGGTCCGCGAGGCGGTCGGCCGAGTCGGCGCGGATCGCGTACGACTGGGCCGAGGCGAGCGACTACGCGACGCCGTTCGTCGCCGACCCCGCCCACCGGTCGACCGTCGTCGCGACGATCGATCTCGACGAAAAGGTGGACGCCCAGGTCGTGAGCAGGATCCTCCGGGCGAACGGGATCGTGGACACGGACGCCTATCGCAAGCTCGGGCGCAACCAGCTGCGGATCGGGCTCTTCCCCGCGATCGAGCCCTCGGATGTCGAGGCCTTCACGCGCAGTGTCGATTTCGTCGTCTCCGCGCTGAGCTGAGGCCCGGCGCCCGGCTCGCGCGCTATCCTCCGCCCATGGCACCGCAGCTCTCCCGATCCACCCCCGTCGCGGAGCTGCACTGCCATCTCGGCGGCGCGGTGACCCCCGCGATCATGTGGGGGATCGCCCACGCCCAGGGCATCCGGCTCCCGACGAAGGACTACTGGGAGTTCCGGGAGATGATCACCGTCTCGGGCCGCCACGGCCATTCGTTCGACGGGTATCTCGACCTCTTCCACTGGACCGAGCTCATCCAGTCGTCGCCGTTCGCGGTGGAGCGCTCGGTCTACGAGGTCGTCGGCGGAGCCTACCGGAAGAACAACGTGACGACCGTCGAGCTGCGCTTCAACCCGATGAAGCGGAACCGGGGCGGCGAGCAGGACCTCGACCATATCATCGCCGCCGCCGTGCGCGGCATGGACCGGGCCACCCTCGAGTACCCGGTGAAGCCGGGGCTGATCCTCTGCCTGGACCGCGCCTTCCCGTACGACCTGAACGAGATCATCGCGGAGAAGGCGATCGCCTGGCGCGACCGCGGGATCGTGGGCGTTGACATCGCCGGGCCGGAGTCGCCGGCCTTCCGCCCGCGGGACTACGCGCGCCTCTTCCGTCGGGCGCGTGGGTTCGGGCTTGGGATCACGGTCCACACCGGCGAGTCCGGGCCGGTCGAGGAGATCGCCGAGGTCGTCGAGGAGCTGGAGCCCGACCGGATCGGCCACGGCGTGAAGGCGGCCTACGACCCGCGGACGATGACCATGATCCGCGAGCGTGGGATCGTCCTCGAGCTCTGTCCCACGTCGAACCTGAACACGCGGGTCGTCTCCGGCTGGGACGAGTTCCGGTGGATCTTCGACACGCTCCGTCGCAACGAGATCCGGTTCACGATCAACACGGACGGCCCGGAGATGCTCAAGACGTACATCAGGGACGAGCTGGCCACGCTCGGACGGCTGGGGATCCTCACGCTCGCCGAGCAGGAGGAGGCGGTGCGGACCTCGCTCGCCGCCTCGTTCGTCCCGAACGTCGGCGATGTACGGCTGCCGCGACTCGAGCCGGCGAGCCGCGAGGAGGTCGAGCGGGAGGAGGCCTGACGGCCCGACCCCCACGGTCCTGCGGCCAGCCCGCGGCAGGTGTCCGCTCTCGGGCGCCGAGGACGGACGATCGCCGCCCCGGCTGCCGACGCTCGATCCCTACCCGCCCGCGGCCTTCGTCAGCGCGGTGCGGAGCGCCTCCCGGAAGCCCGGCGCCCAGGGCCCCTGGCCCACCGCCACGAAGGGCATCGCGTCGATCGACTCGTAGGTCGACGCGTCCGCCACGAAGGCCCCGGCGCAGTCGTCCACGACCGAGCGCAGCTTCTCGTACGCCGCCGCGCCCTTGAACAGGTAGAGGTGCACCGCCACGGGCGTGGCCTGGTCGAGGCCGCCCGCGCGCAGCGAGATGGCCGGCCCGACCAGTCGGCGGTCGCCGCACCCGGCGTCCCCGGTCCGGACGTTGTCGACCGCGATGCCCTCCGCCGCGAGGAACGCGACGATGCCGGCGAAGTCGGCGGGCGTGGGCGGGGGAGGCGTGGAAGCCAGGGCCTGGCAGCCCGTCAGCGAGAAGGCCAGCAGGGCGGCGATCGCGGAGGCGGCAGCGAGGCGGCGCACGGATCGAGGCTAGCATCGCCGGCCCGCGCGCGCCTTGGCATGTCCCTGCTCAACGAATGTGGCAGGGCCAACTGCTCAGTGACTCTGTCAGTCTCACCCGATGAGGGAGAGCCTGACGTTGACGATGAAGGAGCAGCAGCGGACTGAGGTCGTGGGACGCTGGCTTGCGGGGATCCTCACGACCGACGAGACGGTCGTCCTGCTCGGATGCAGCGAGCGGACGGCCTGGCGGCTGCGGGCGGCGATGCTCGCGAGGGGGGCGGCGGGGCTCGCCCACGGCAACCGGGGCCGACCCTCGGCCCGGCGGATCCCCGACGCGACGCGGGAGCGGATCGTCGCCCTCGCGACGACGACGTACCGCGGGTACAACGACACGCACCTCGCCGAGGCGCTCGCGGAGGACGAGGGGATCGTCGTCGGCCGGTCGACCCTGCGACGGCTCCTGCGCGGGGCGGGCCTGCCCTCGCCGCGAAGGCGACGCCCCCGGCGATACCGGAGCCGCCGGGAGCGGATGGCCCAGGCCGGCCTGCTCGTCCAGGTCGACGGGTCCCGCCACGACTGGCTCGAGGGCCGGGGACCTGAGATCACCCTCGTCGGGGCGATCGACGACGCGACAGGGATCGTCGTCGCCGCGACCTTCCGCCCCGCCGAGGACGGGGTCGGGTACCTCACGGTGCTCCGGGAGATGGCGCGCGACCATGGTCTCCCCGCCGGGATCTACCGCGACGGGTCGAGCGTCTTCGCCCCCAGCCGTCCCGGCGGGCAGGTCCGCGACGAGGCGACCCAGGTCGCCCGCGCGCTCGCCGAGCTCGGGATCGCCTCGATCCTCGCGGGGTCCGCCCAGGCGAAGGGCCGGATCGAGCGCTGCTGGGGTACCTTCCAGGACCGCCTCGTCTCGGAGCTGCGGCGAGCGGGGGCGACCGACCTCGAGGGCGCGAACGCGGTCCTGCGGGCGTTCCTTCCCCGCTTCAACGCACGGTTCGCCGTGCCGGCCGCGAGCCCGGTGCCCGCCTGGCGCCCGGTGCCCGCGGGGATGGACCTCGCCCGGGTGTGCGCCTTCCGCTGGAGCCGCGTCGTCGGCAGCGACAGCACCGTCCGCGTCGAGGGCGCGGTCCTCCAACTGCCGCCGGGGCCCGGGGGCCGTTCCCTCGCCGGGCGGCGGGTGGAGGTCCAGCTCCGCCTCGACGGTCGCCTCCAGGTCAGCGCCGACGGCCGCACCCTTGCGGCGGTGCCGGCGCCACCCGAGCCGCGCCGGCTGCGGGAGCTGCGCGTCCTCGTCCCCGGTGCGCCGCCGCCCGCTGCGGGACCCGAGCGTCCCGGCTATCGTCCCAAGCCGGACCACCCATGGAACCGGCCGGGCCCGAAGGCGCCGAGCCGACCGGCACTGACAGAATCACCGAGCAGATGAGCTGACAGAGTCACTGAGCGTCAACAGTCGCACGAGCGGCGTGTCGGCCGTGGGAACCTGAGGCACGCTCCGCAGCGGCCTCCGGTCAGGACGAGGCGCCGGCCGGCAGGCCGGGGCCTCGTCCTGACGGCCCGGGGGAGATGGCCCCCGTCCGGCGTGCGCAGGGGCGCTTAGAAGTCGGTACCCGCCACGCTGTTGATCCAGTCGATGACCTCCTGCCGGTCGGTGCGGTAGTACCAACCGTCACCGCGGCATCCGGCGTTCGACATCCCCCAGGAGGTGACGGCCACCACCTGGTTCGTGTCCGCAGGCCAGAAGACGGGCCCGCCGGAGTCGCCGCTGCAGGTCCCGCCGCGGTCGTCCCCGTTGCCGTTGAGCTGGATGTTGTAGCCGTCGTTGTTGGCGCTCGTGAGGTTGACGAGCTTCTCCTCGGCCATGAGGCGCTCGCGGTACGAGATCGCGTAGGCACCGTGCTTCGCGGAGAAGCTGATGCCGTACCCGGAGACGCCGAACGTCGTGTCCTGCGTGCCGCGCGCCTTCAGGAGCGGGTCGAGCGTCGTGGCCGGCGCGAGGGTCGCGTACTCCGCCATGGCGATCGGCTGGTCGAGGATGACGACCCCGGCGTCGTGCGTGTTCGGGAACCCGGCGAAGCCGTCGAAGCCGTAGTTGTACATCTCGTGCGAGGTCGCGCAGAGGATGCCCAACTGGTTCCCGCCCGTCCCCGTGCAGCTGTCCGGGTAGCCGGTCACCGGGTCGTGCCGGGTGACCGGGTCGTAGTTGGAGCCGGCGCCCTGCTGGAACCAGACCCGGGCATGCGCGTTGACGCCCCCGGCCTCGTCGTCGGTGCAGTGACCGGCGGTGAGCAGGACCGTCGGCGTGAGCAGCTCGCCCGTGCAGCGATGCTGGAAGACCCAGCCGCTGTCGTAGAAGGCGACCAGGCCGACGAACGGGTGCTCGAAGTCCTTCTCGTAGTTCTTGGTGATCGCCGCGGCGGGCGCGACGGCGAGCGCGAGCAGCGACGCGGCCACGGCGACAGATACGACCAGTCTCCGCATCCCATCTCCTTCTTCTCGCGGGCGCGGCGCCGGGGACGGCGCGACAGCGGCCCGCGGTGCTGTGAGGTGGGACGAAAGTACTCCCTTGCCGCCCACATTGCAGCACCACACGGGGTCGCCCGGTGCGTCGCCGCACCGGAGGCGGGGCGGGTCGGTCGGCGTGACCGACCAGCGGCGAGCGACTGCCAGCCGGCGGTCAGCGAGGCGTGCGCCCGCTAGACTGTCCGTCCGCCGTTGGGCCTGAGCCGGCCGGGCACGCGCCCTGCCCGGGACCCCGATCCGAGGGAGACCGACACATGCACACCGGATCCGACCGCCCGCGGTTGCCCGCCGCCGACATCGCCCGAATCCGTGCGGAGATCGCGGGCACCGTCCTGACGCCCGACGATGCCGGATTCGAGGACGCCCGGGCCGTCTTCCTCGGTGACGTGGACCTCCGACCGGCCGTCATCGTGCGCGTCGCGGACGCGCCCGACGCCGCTCGCGTGGTCCAGGTCGCGCGCGAGACCGGGCACGCGCTCGCGGTCCGGAGCGGCGGCCACAGCGGTGGCCTGTGCCTGGCGGAGGGCGGGATCGTCCTCGACGTCCGCGGTCTCGACAGGCTGGAGATCGATGCCGGGACGCGAACGGCGTGGGCGGGCACCGGGCTGACGGCGGGGGCTTTCACGATCCGGGCCGCCGAGCGCGGGCTCGCCGTCGGCTTCGGGGACACGGCGTCGGTGGGGGTCGGCGGGATCACGCTCGGGGGCGGCGTCGGCTACCTGTCCCGCCTCCACGGGCTCACGATCGACTCGCTCCTCGCCGCCGAGATCGTGACGGCGGACGGCCGGATCCGGCTCGTGGACGCGGAGAACGAGCCCGATCTCTTCTGGGCGGTCCGCGGCGCCGGCGCGAACGTGGGCGTGGCGACACGGCTCCTGTTCCGACTGCACGATCTGCCGTCGGTCTACGGCGGGATGCTCGTCCTGCCCGCAACGGCTGAGGTCCTCGAGGCCTTCGTCGCCGCGCTGGACGCGGCGCCGGACGAGCTCACGGCGATCGCGAACGTCATGCCCTGCCCGCCGATGCCGTTCGTGCCGGCGGAGCACCACGGGCGCGTCGTCATCCTCTCGAACGTCGTCTACGCGGGCGACGCGGCGGCGGGCGAGCGGGCGCTCGCGCCACTGCGCGCGCTCGCGACCCCACTGGCCGACCTCGTCCGGCCGATGGCCTACCCGGAGATGTATCCGCCGGCGGACCCCGGGTACCGCCCGGCCGCCGTCATCCGCAACCTCTTCATGGACCACATCGGCGAGGCGGAGGCTCGGACCGTCCTGGACGGCATCGTGGCGTCCGACGCCCCGATGCGGGTCGCGCAGATCCGCGTGCTCGGCGGCGCCGTGGACCGCATCCCGGCCGACGCGACCGCGTACGCCCACCGCGGGCGGCGGATCATGGTCCAGCTCGCCGCGTTCTATGCCGGCGAGGCGGACCGCGCGTCGCGACAGGTCTGGGTCGACTCCCTCGGGGCGGACCTGGCGCAAGGGGCGCCGGCCGCCTACGTGAATTTCCTGGGTGACGAGGGCGAGGCGCGGGTCCGCGCGGCCTACCCCGGCGCGACCTGGGACAGGATCGCGGAGACCAAGCGCCGGCACGACCCGACGAACCTCTTCCGCCGCAACCAGAACGTGCCGCCCGCCTGACGGCAAGGCCGGGCGCCCCGCCTGGCGCCCTAGCCGCGTGGCCCATGGGCGGCCGCTCCCACGGGTGCCGGCGTGGCACCGCCGATGCCGTTCGCCGCCGTGAACTCCGCGAGGCGCTCGGCCCATGCGGCGATCGTCGCGGCGGCGAAGTGCGTGGGGTCCCACGCCGCGAAGAGGACGAACCGCAGGTCCCGCCCGCCGACATCGATCGCGAGGCTCCGGAGGCCGTAGCGGGCGTCGTCGGACACCACTGCGACGCCGAGCCCCCCGGCGGCGAGCGTCTGGACGACCTCCGACAGGGTCGCCTCGGTGACCATCCGGTACGTGAGGCCCGCGGCATTCACCGTGCTGTCGAACAGCCTCCGCGTCCCGGTGTCCGGGCTCAGCAGCACGAGGGGTTCGGCCACGAGGTCCGCGAGGGCGATCCGATCCCGATCGGCGAGCCGATGCCCGCCCGGGACCTGCGCCCACACCCCGAACTCGCCGATCGCGCACGACGCCAGCTCGCCGGGTGCCGGGCCGAACGCGACGCCGAGGTCGGCATCACCTGAGAGCACGGTCTTGAAGACGCCGAACGAGGCCGCCTCCCGCACCGTCACCTTCAGCGCATCCTCGCCGAGGGATGCGAGATACGGCCCGATGACGTCCGCGACGGTCACGTGGGGCGCCACGACCGTGAGGCTGACGGACCGGGCCGCCAACGGCTCGCGCATCGCGGCCACGGCCGCATCCGAACGCGCCACGAGGTCGCGGGCATAGGGGAGGAACTGCCGCCCGGCTGGCGACAGGCGGATCCGCCCACCTGCCCTGTCGAACAGGCGGATCCCCAGGTCCTCCTCGAGCCCGCGGAGCTGGCGCGACAGCGATGGCTGGGCGATGCGCACGGCCGTTGCGGCACGGGTGATCGAGCCCTCGTCCACGACGGCGAGGAAGTACCGCACTACCCGCAGCTCCACGTGTCGCTCCCGGCTCACGGTCATGCCTGTGAGGCATGACTCCCCGCCTCGAGAAGTATTGGACGGCTCACCATGGTTGGGCAAGACTCCGCCCTGCAGGGCCGCGTCGGGAGGTGCGGCCGTCGCGGCGGTCGCGACCGCCGCACTCACCGATCATGAGGAGGGATCCGGTGAACTCGTATGCATCCGCGCTGCGCCGCAGCGCCCGGCTCCGCGCGGTCGCCGCACTGGCCGCGACGGCCGCGATCGTCGTCGCGGCGTGCGGCCCGTCCGCGACTCCAGCGCCGTCGGCGGCTCCCGCCGAGTCGGGCGCCCCCACCGCCGCCCCGTCCCAGGAGGCCGTCGCCACCGAGGCGCCGACCGCCGAGGCGACCCCTGCCGGCCCCAGGGTCCTCAACGTCGCCTCGACCGCCAACATCACCACCTGGGACCCGGTGAAGTCGTTCTCCACCGAGGCGCTCTACATGGCCAACATGTACGAGCCGCTGCTGTGGATCAACCGGCCCGGCTCGGCCGAGCAGTTCACGCCGGCGCTCGCGACCTCGTGGGAGTCGAGCCCGGATGGGCTCACCTGGACCTTCAAGCTCCGCGACGGGGTCAAGTTCCATGACGGCGAGGCGATGGATGCCGCGGCCGTCGTCAAGTCGATCGAGGCGGCGAAGGAGAAGGGCGGCGCCTCGTTCATCTGGGCCCCGCTGGACACGATCACCGCTGTCGATCCGTCGACCGTCGAGATGAAGCTCAAGTACGCGGCGCCGATGGATCTGGTCGCCTCGTCCCTCTACGGCGCCTGGATCGTGAGCCCCAAGGCGCTCGACGCGGCCGCGGCCGACGACGCCTACTTCGAGAAGGGCGTCGACGCCGGGACCGGGCCGTACACGATCGAGTCGTACACCCCGGACAAGGAGGTCCTGCTCACGAAGTTCGACGACTACTGGGGCGGCTGGAGCGACACGAACCACTACGACAAGGTGCTCGTGGCGATCACGCCGGAGTCCGTGGTCCAGCAGCAGATGCTCGACGGCGGCCAGGTCGACCTCGCGCTGAGCCTGCCGCTCGAGAACATCGCCCAGTACAAGACGAATCCCGACTTCACGTTCATCGAGGAGCCGTCGTTCTTCGACTACGTCGGCTTCTTCAACGTGGACCGCAAGGAGCTCGCCGACCCGAAGGTGCGGCAGGCGCTCTCCTACGCCATCCCGTACGAGGACATCATCGCGATCGGCGCGCAGGGCTACGGCACGCAGTCCCGCGGCCCGGTCCCCGCGGGCGTCTTCCCCTGGTCCGACCAGGTCCCGCAGTACACCCAGGACCTGGGCAAGGCGAAGCAGCTCCTGGCCGATGCGGGCTACGCCGACGGCTTCGACCTCGAGCTAACGTACGCCTCGGAGAACCAGGCGGAGGCGCGCTTCGCGCCGCTCATCAAGGAGGCCTACGCGAAACTCGGCGTGAACGTCACGCTCACGCCGATGCAGTTCAACCAGCAGTGGGAGCGGGCGAAGGGCGACGCCGCGAACCGCCAGGACATGTTCCTCCTCTACTACTGGCCGACCTACAGCGACGCCGGCTCGGACAACCTCTGGTCGATGTTCCACAGCAGCGAGAAGCCGTTCTTCAACCTGTCCTACTGGAAGAACGACCAGTACGACAAGCTCATCGACGATGCCGGCACGAAGACGGCCACGGACCGCGCGGCGGCCCAGGCCGAGTACGTCGAGGCCATGAAGCTCCTCGTGGACCAGGCCCCCGGCCTGTTCTTCTACGACACGAAGTTCGTCACCGCGATCCCGAACCGGATCGCCGGCTTCGAGTACAACCTCAACTACCCCTTCGCGCAGTTCTTCTACCCGCTCCACCCCGCGAACTGACGATCCGGTGATCGATCTCCTGCCGGGCGCGGCCCTCCCGGACCGCGCCCGGCAGGTCCCCCTGTCCGCGGAGCATCCCCCGGCGTGAAGCGGTTCCTGGCCAGCAGGCTCGCGGGATCCGTCCTCGTCATCGTGGGCGTCTCGCTCATCACGTTCGTCCTCGCCCGCGTCATCCCATCGAACGCGGCCGCGATGTACATCGGCCCGAAGGCCCAGCCCGCGGACATCGAGCGCGTCACGCGCCAGCTCGGCCTGGACCAGCCGCTGCCGGTCCAGTACCTCACGTACGTCGGCGACCTGCTCACCGGCGACTGGGGGACGTCGATCGGGACGAAGCGCCCCGTCATCGAGGAGATCGGCGGGCGGTTGCCGGCCACCCTGGAGCTGATCTTCGCCGCCATGCTGCTCGCGATCCCGCTGGGGATCGTCCTCGGCGTGCTGTCCGCCCGCTGGCAGGGCAAGCCGCCGGACGTGGTCGTCCGCATCGTCTCGATCGTCGGCGTCTCGCTCCCGGCGTTCTTCCTGGCGCTCCTGCTGCAGATCGTCTTCTTCCGCACCCTCGACCTGCTGCCGCTCACCGGCCGGGTCTCGTCGGACCTGCGGTTCACCAACCCGATCGCGCCGGTCACCGGGTTCTTCCTGGTCGACTCGATCCTCGGCGGGAACTGGGCGGCCCTCGCGGATTCCGTCTACCACCTGGTACTGCCGGCGATCACGCTCGCGGCGTACCCGCTCGGGCTGGTGGCGCGGATGACGCGCGCGTCGATGCTCGACGCGATGGACCAGGACTATGTCCGCACGGCGCGGGCCTACGGCCTCCGCGGCGGCCTCATCACGTACCGGCTGACCCTCCGCAACGCCGTGCTCCCGGTCCTGACCGTCATCGGCCTGACGTTCGCGTACACCCTCTCGGGCACGTTCTTCGTCGAGATCATCTTCAACTGGCCGGGCCTCGGGACCTTCGCCACCCGCTCGCTCCTGAACGTGGACTACCCGGCGATCATGGGGATCGCGCTCTTCGGGGCGATCGCCTACGTCGTCATCAACCTGCTGGTGGACGTCGGCCAGGCCTGGCTCGACCCGCGGGTGCGGCTCACCTGATGGCGATCGAGTACATCCCCGTCGAGGCGATCGGGCCGGCCGCGCCGGGATTCCTCCGGCGGCTGCGCCGCGCGGTGCGCCGCGACCCTCTCGCGATCCTCAGCCTCGCGATCATGGGCCTGATCCTCGTCTGGGCGGTCCTCGGCTCGCTCATCGCCCCGTACCCCGCGCAGGGCGAGGGGGCGAGCGACGTGGCGTCGCGGATGCTCCCGCCCAGCCCGGCGCACTGGTTCGGGACCGACCAGCTCGGCCGGGACGTGCTCAGCCGCGTCATCGTCGGAGCGCGGAGCGCGGTCGTCGTCTCGCTTCTCGTCGTGGGCCTGGCGGTCCTCGTCGGCGTCCCGCTCGGCGCGATCGCCGGGTACCGGCGGGGTCGCATCGACGGGATCATCATGCGCACCACCGACCTCTTCCTCGCCTTCCCGCCCCTCCTCCTCGCGATGGCGATCGTGGCGGCGCTCGGCCCGGGCCTCGACCACGCCGCGCTCGCGCTGGCAGTCGCCTGGTGGCCCTGGTACACGCGGATCGCGCGCGGGATGGCGGTCTCGCTCCGGGAGCTGCCGTTCGTCGAGGCCGCCCGGTCGATCGGGATCCGCGACCGGTCGATCGTCCTGCGGCACGTGCTCCCGAACTCCCTCACGCCGATCCTGGTCCAGGCGACGATCGACATCGGGTCGGTCATCCTCGCCGCCGGCTCCCTCGCGTTCCTCGGCCTCGGAGCCACGCCGCCCACGCCCGACTGGGGCCTGATGGTGTCCGAGGGGCGCACCTACATCCTCGACCAGTGGTGGATCTCGACCTTCCCAGGACTGGCGATCTTCGTGGCCGTGCTCGCGGTCAACCTCTTCGGGGACCTGCTGCGCGACCTCCTCGATCCGCGGCGGGCCCGATGAGCACGCTGCCGGCGCCCGCCCCCGCGACCGCCGCGGTCACCGCGCCGAGCGCGCCGATGAACGGGAACGGGCCTGTCCTCCGCGTGCGCGACCTGGCGCTGGACTTCGTGTCAAGCGACCGGCGCACCTCCGCGCTCGGCGGCGTCTCGCTCGACGTGGCGCCCGGCGAGGTGGTGGGGCTCGTGGGCGAGACCGGGTGCGGCAAGACCGTCACCGGCCTTGCGATCCTGGGCCTGCTCCCGCGGTCGGCGCGCATCACGTCGGGGTCGGTCGAGTTCGAGGGCCGCGACCTCCTCGGGCTCGGCGAGCGCGAGATGCGCGCGATCCGCGGCGCCCGGATCGCGATGGTCTTCCAGAATCCCGCGACGGCGTTCAACCCGGTCTTCTCGATCGGGACGCAGATCGATCTCGTCCTGAAGGCGCACGGGAAGCTGTCGCGGGCCGGGGCCGATGAGCGGATCCGCTCCACGCTCTCGGCGGTAGGGCTGCCGGAGCACGACCGGATCCTGCGCGCCTATCCTCACCAGCTCTCGGGCGGCCTGCTCCAGCGGGCCATGATCGCAATGGCGCTGGTGTGCCGACCGGCGCTGCTGATCGCCGACGAGCCGACCACCGCGCTGGACGTCACGATCGCCGGCCAGATCCTGCGCCTGCTGCGGCGGCTGCAGGAGGAGCGGGGGTTCAGCGTCCTCTTCATCACCCACGACCTCGGCGTGGTGCGCACCGTGAGCGACCGCGTCGCGGTCCTGTACGCAGGTCGCGTGGTCGAGGCGGCGCCCACCGCGGAGCTCTTCCGGGCCCCGGCGCATCCCTACACCCGCGGCCTCATGGCGGCCGTCCCGCGCCGCTCCACGCGGGGGGCCTCGCTCGCCTCGATCCCCGGCAGCGTTCCGGGGGACGCCGCGGCGCTCGCCGGCTGTGCGTTCGCGAGCCGGTGCCCCATCGCGGTCGATCGGTGTCTCGTCGAGCGACCCGACCTGCGGGCCGTCGCGGCCGGCCACCGGGCGGCATGTCTCCTCGCGGAGGCGTCGTCGTGACCGCGGTCGCCGTGCCCCCGGAGCCGACCGCCGCGGAGGCTCCGGTGATCCTGCGGGTGCGCGGCCTCGTCAAGGAGTTCGCGGCGCCGGGCGGGCGTGCCGTCCACGCCGTGGCGGGCGTGGACCTCGACGTCCGCGAGGGCGAGGTCCACGCCCTGGTCGGGGAGTCCGGCTCCGGCAAGACGACGCTCGCCCGCTGCGTGCTCGGCCTGCTCGACGCGACCGCCGGCGAGATCGCCTTCGACGGGACGAACGTCCGCCGGGCCCGGGGCGCCGAGCTGCGGGCGCTCCGCCCGCGGATGCAGGTCGTCTTCCAGGACCCGATCGGGTCGCTGGACCCCCGGATGAGCGTTCTCGACCTGGTCGCCGAGCCCATCAGGGCGCACCGCCACCTTCCCGGCCGGGAGATCGGGCCGGCCGTCGTCGAGCTGCTCGAGCAGGTGGGGCTCGGGCGCGGACATCTCGACCGCCGTCCGCACGAGATGTCCGGGGGACAGTGCCAGCGCGTGGCGATCGCCCGCGCCCTCGCCCTCCGGCCGCGCCTGCTCGTCCTCGACGAGCCGACGTCCTCGCTCGACGTGTCCGTCCAGGCCCAGATCCTGAACCTCCTCCTCGAGCTCCGGGCGAGCCACGGGCTCACCTACCTGCTCATCTCCCACGACCTCGGCGTGGTGCGCCACGTGAGCGATCGCATCGCGGTCATGTACCTGGGGCGGATCGTGGAGCAGGGGCCGTCGGAGGAGATCTTCGCGGCGCCCCGCCACCCGTACACGCGCGCCCTGCTCGCCGCGGTGCCGGACATCGAGGACGGCGCCACGGCCCCGGGCCTCATCCGGGGCGACCCGCCGAGCCCGGCCAGCCCACCGACCGGCTGCCGGTTCCACCCCCGCTGCTGGCTCCGGGAGCGGATCGGATCGCCGGCGGCGTGCGAGGAGGTCGAGCCTCCCTTCGTCCGGGTGGACCGGAGCCACGATGCCGCGTGCCACTTCTCCGAGCGGGCGGCGATCGAGCCGATCGGGGGCCCGTCCGACATCGGCGGCGCCGTCACGCTCGCGAACTGGCACGACGCCCCGTACAACCGGTGGGGCTATCTCCACGTCGCGGAGATCGTCCCGGTCGCCATGATCGGGCGGGGGAGCGGGCCCGTCGCATCGCTCGGCTCGGCGCCGCGCGACCTGGATGCCCTCGTCTTCCGGCATCTCGATCGCGACCACACGGTCGCGCGGATGCTCCGGGCGACCGAGACGGACGGATTCCTGGTCGTGCACGACGGGGCGGTCGCGCTCGAGTGGTACGCCGACGGCATGACCGCGGCCACCCCCCATCTCCTCCAGTCCGTCTCGAAGTCGCTCACGGCCACGCTCGTCGGCGCGCTCGTGGACCGGGGCCGGCTCGATCCCCTCGCCCCGATCACCGAGCAGGTCCAGGAGCTGCGCGGCACCAGCTTCGAGGGCTGCACGGCGCAGCACCTCCTGGACATGCGCGCGGGCACCCGGTTCTCGGAGGCGTACGAGGACCTGGACGCCGACGTCCGGGTGTCCGAGCAGGTCTGCGGGTGGCGGCCACGCACCCGCGGAGGGCTCCCCCCCGACCTCTACGCGTACATGGCCGGCCTGCCCAATGCCCGGCCGCACGGCGGCCCGTTCGAGTACCGGTCGATCCTCACGGACATGCTCGGCTGGGTAGCCGAGCGAGCAGCCGGCACGACCTTCGCGGACGCCTTCTCCCGGGAGGTGTGGTCGCGCCTCGGCGCGGAGCACGCCGCGAGCGTCACGGTGGACGCCGGCGGGTGCGCGCTCGCGGACGGCGGCTTCTCGATCACGCTGCGGGACCTGGGCCGGTTCGGGTGGATGCACCTGCAGGACGGCGAGCTCGACGCGCGGCGCGTGGTCCCCGGGGCGTGGATCGGACGGCTGCTGCGCCCGGACGCCGAGCTGGCCGCAACCTTCGGCGGCGCGCTCGTGGTGCCGGGCGTGACCGGACCGAACACGATGTACCACGACCAGTGGTGGGTCCTCGACCCCGCGGCCGGGATCTACGTGGCGATCGGCATCCACGGGCAGATGCTGCTGGTCCATCGGCCGACGCGGACGGTCGTGGTCAAGCTCGCGACACAGCCGCAGCCGGTGGACCGGGCGGTCTTCGCCTACCAGATGGCCGGCTCGCTGGCGATCTGCCGGGAGCTCGCGGGAGGCGGCTGACCGCTCCGGCGCTCTCCTGACACAGCGCGCTCAGCGCCGGCGGTCGAGGAGCGTCTCCATCGGGCGCAACCCATCGGCCGGGACCTGGTGCGTCTCGAACGGATGGTGCGGCGGCCCCGAGACCGTCAGTGGCGCGCTCTCGACCTCGTCGGGCATGGACCACCCGTGCAGCGTGACGGCGCTGCCGTCGAGCGCGCACCAGACGATCGCGTCGGCCTTCCGCCGGACGACGGGGAGGTGCCCCGGGGTGACGCTCCGGCCCAGCTCGGCCCAGCGGGCGGCGTGCCAGGTCATCACCTCGACGCGGACCCCGCCGATCACGAGATCCTCGCGGGCCGCGAGCGCCAGGTCGCGGAACGGCGACTGCACGGGGACGCCCAGGGTCCGGGCCCACTTCTCGACCGCGACCTCGCCGAGCTTCCGCTTGCGATGGCTGGGACCCAGGTTGTTCGGACGGCGATGGTGCGTCCGGAACGCCGCGAACGCCAGGTCGCCGAGCTGGTGCGCCTCGGCGATCTCGGCTTCGGTGAGAGGGACGACGACCGGCACTGGTGACCCCGCTGCAGGCGCCGGCCGTGCGCGCCGCGGGCCGGGCCCGGGCAGTCTATGGCAGACCGCGGGGAGTGGTCGTCCTCGCGCCGCGCACCCTCCGTCGGGGCGCTCCGGGTCATCCCCCGGTGGGGTCATGGCGGTCGAGCGTCCATCGGCCCTAGAATCGCCCGCACCATCGGGGCGCTACTGCCGTTCATGCAGGGCACCGACTACTTCGCCAACTCGCGTCTGGCGATGGTCGCCCTGATCGACCAGCACGGCATCTACCGCTTTCACACCAATAGCGACCTGATCGGTACCCCGGCGGAGGCCGGGGAAGAATTTGCCCTTCCCGCAAACCGTCTGCCGTTTGAACGGCGGGTGACGCTGCACACCGGCGAGCAGGCGTACGAATTTCTTTTCCCGCTTCACCTGCCGCAGGGAGAAACACTCCTGCAGCTGGTCCTCCATAC
>JAKAMV010000121.1 GCA_021812735.1 Chloroflexota bacterium
CCAGAAGCAGGCGCCGGCGATCATCGAGGCGCTCCCCGCCCAGGCGGACGCGCTCGAGGCGCGCCTGACGGCGGCCGGCCCCGCGATGGCGCACCTCCAGACGTACGCCGACCCCGACTGGCAGGCCGTGGCGCCGAACCTCGGCGAGGTGGGCAAGCGGGTCGCCGCCGCCCGGGCCGCGGTGGACGCCGGGCGAGCCGCGGTCACGGCGGGCGACGGGCCCAAGGCGGCCGCGGCCGCCCAGGCGGGCCAGGACGCGCTCGCGCAGGGCGGACGGTTCGTCGACGCCATCGACGGGCTGGCCAAGCAGCTCGACGCCGCCGCGGCGACGGTGGCGACCCAGCTGGCCGCCGCGGAACAGGACATCGCGAGGGCCAAGGCGGCGACGCCGTCGCCGGGCGCGGACGTCGCCGCGACCGCTCGCGTGGCCCAGGCCGACCAGCTCCTCGCCGACGCCCGCGCGGCCCTCAACCCGCCCAAGCCCGATGTGACTGCGGCCCTCGAACGGGCCCGGCAGGCGGAGAAGGCCGCCGAGGACGTCCTCGCCCAGATCCGCTCCGCGCAGGAGGCCGCCGCCCGGGCGTCGGCGCAGCTGAACGCCTCAATCAGCACCGCGCAGGCCGCGGTCGTCCGCGCACAGGGGCTGATCTCTACGCGGCGGGCCGGCGTCGGCGCCGAGGCGCGCACACGGCTGGCCGAGGCGGAGCGCCACCTGAGCCAGGCCCTCGCCCTGGCGGCAACCGACGCCGCGGGCGCCCGAAGCGAAGCGGACACGGCCAGCCAGCTCGCCGCGCAGGCGGAATCGCTGGCCCAGCAGGACTACGGCCGCTGGGACGATCCGTGGCGGGGCGGAGGCGGAGGGAACCCCAACGCGGATCTGGCCGGGGCCATCATCGGCGGGATCATCGGCGGGATGCTCAGCGGCGGCGGCCGGCATCGCGGCGGTCCCTTCGGGGGCGGCGGCTTCGGCGGCTTCGGCGGGGGCTGGGGCGGCGGCTTCGGGGGAGGCGGGCCGTTCGGCGGGGGAGGAGGCTTCGGCGGCTCATCCGGGGGCGGCGGCTTCGGCGGGGGCGGCTCGTCGGGGAGCGGTCGTTGGTGACCAGCAGGATGCGCTGGGGCCGCGCGCGTGGGACCCGACCACTCGTGTCGCCCGGGACCGACCGGGCGCGTACGATGGACGCCGTCCGGGGGCGTCGTGACCCCGCGCACCCGACCTGACGGACTGAGCGCGGCACCGGTCGGCGCCGCCAAGCAGCTGGAGGGGCAGTCATGGCCCAGTCATCGATCCTCGGACGCATCGGCCAGCTCGTGCGGGCGAACGTCAACGCGCTCATCGACGGCGCCGAGGACCCCCAGAAGATGCTCGACCAGCTCGTCCGCGACTTCACGGACAACATCCGCGAGGCCGAGGAGGCGGTCGCCCAGACGATCGGCAACCTGCGCCTCCTCGAGGACGACGCCAAGGAGGCCGCCGACGCCGCCGTCGAGTGGGGCTCCAAGGCGGCGGCGGCGTCCAGGAAGGCCGACGAGCTGCGGGCCGCCGGCAACACGGCCGACGCGGACAAGTTCGACAGCCTGGCCCGCGTCGCGCTCAAGCGCCAGATCTCGTACGAGGACCAGGTCAAGACCTTCAAGCCGCAGATCGAGCAGCAGACGGCGCTCGTCGACCAGCTCAAGAACGGGCTCAACCAGATGCGCGCCAAGCGCGAGGAGCTGGTCCAGAAGCGCGACGAGCTGATCAGCCGCGCCAAGATGGCCCAGGCGCAGGTGCAGGTCCAGCAGTCGCTCAAGAGCGTCAACGTGATGGACCCCACCAGCGAGGTCGCCCGCTTCGAGGACAAGATCCGGCACGAGGAGGCCAGGGCCAAGGGCATGGCGGAGGTCGCCGCGAGCTCGCTCGACGCGCAGTTCGCGAGCCTCGAGGACGAGGAGAGCTCAGCCGAAGTCGACGCCCGGCTGGCGGCGCTCAAGTCGGGCGCGTCGTCCTAACCCTCCCCACCCTCCGCCGCCCGCTCCAGCGCGGCCAGGTCGAGCTTCTTCATCCGCAGCATCGCCTCGGTGGCGCGGGCCGCGCGGCCAGGGTCCGGGTCGCCCAGGTACCGCCCGAGCGCCGACGGGACCACCTGCCAGGAGACGCCGAAGCGGTCCTTGCACCAGCCGCACTGCTGGGCGGCCGGGTCGCCGCCCTCGGTCAGGCGCTCCCACAGGGCGTCGAGCTCCGCCTGCGTCTCGCAGGTCACCATGAACGAGACGGCCTCGGTGAACGGGAACTGCGGGCCGCCGTTGAGGCCCACGAACGACTGGCCCGCGAGACGGAAGTGCACCGTCATCGCCGAGCCCGGCTCGCGGCCGTGGACCTCGCGGCCGGCCTCCGTGTACCGCGACACCTCGTCGAGGCTGCTGTCGGCGAACAGGGCCACGTAGAACCGGGCGGCCTCCTCCGCCTGACCGTCGAACCACAGATACGGCGTGATCTGCCCGACAGGGCGCAGGGGCAGCATGGCCATCGACGTCGCCTCCGTGGTCATCGAGCGGCGGCGAGCTCGCCGGCCAGCAGCGAGTCAAGCCTCTCGAACCCGTCGTTCATCCCCTCGCTCATCCCGGCCTCGACCATCGCGTCACGGGCCTCGACGCTCTGGTGCACCGAGTGGATCCGCGCGATCGTCCGGCCGTCGCGCTCCTCGAGGCGGAGCTCGTCGAGCGACACGTGGCCGGCCGCGCCCTCGTACTCGAACGTCTGGAGCAGCGTGTACGGATCGGCGGTGGTGCGGTGGAAGGAGCCGTGGAACGCGTGCTCCACCCCGTCGTCGCCGGCGTGGACGTAGCGGTAGGAGCCGCCGCGCTCGCCCAGGTCCCAGTAGTCGATGCGCATCGTCAGCCGGCGCGGGCCCAGCCAGCGGGCGATCAGCTGGGGGTCGGTCCAGGCGCGGTAGACGAGGTCGCGCGGCGCGTCGAACGCGCGCTCGACCTCGATGAACGGGGTGCCCGGCGGGGCGGAGACGCGGGTCTCGGTCATGGCGTGTGCCTCCTGACTGGGAGTGGGGACGTGGTCAGGACTGCGGTCGCCGGAGCCCGGCGAGGACCTCCTCGAGGCGCCCGAAGCGCTCCTCCCACGCCGCGCGGTAGCGCTCGAGCCAGGCGTCGGCCTCGCCCAGCGCCTCGGGCTCGAGGCGCGAGAGGTTCGCGGTCCCCTGCCGGCGGCGCGACACGAGGCCCGCGCCCTCGAGGACCTTGAGATGCTTGGAGATCGCCGGCTGCGACATCGCGAACGGGGCGCGGAGCTCGCCCACGGTGGCCTCGCCGCCGGCGAGCCGATCGAGGATCGCCCGGCGCGTTGGGTCGGCCAGGGCGCCGAAGACGACGCTCAGCTGGTCGGTGCGCGACTGATTGATAACCAGCTGGTTATGCATTCGCACAGTGAACGGCGCTGGGCTCGGCTTGTCAAGCCCCCAGCTCCGGCAGTGACAGCAGACCCGGCGGACGGCCCTACCAGGCGAGGGCGTCGCGGGCGGCAACCGCGGGATCGTGGATCGCGAACGGCTTGGGCACGATCGGCTCGCCGTCCACGAGATCGGCCTGGCCGCCTCTCTGTCGGCGAAGCCCGACATGAACAGGAAGCGGACGTCGGGATGGGTCTCGCGCACCGTTCGCCGCAGCTCCCGTCCGTGCATCCCGGGCATGCGGAACCCTCCCCCTGGCTCGCGGGGGATCAGGCGGCCAAGGCGGCGTGGGTCTCCGCCACCTCTGCTCCAGCAGATCCCCGCTGGAGGCACCCAGTGGGGCGGGTGGATGGCGCGCATCCGCCGCCCCCGATCCCGGCACCGCGAGAGCCGAACGGCCCGGCGCGTGGACCTCGGTGCGTGTCGAGGCTGGCGAGCCGGAGCGAGCGGCGCGGCAACGGCGGGGCGCGATCGCGCCCGGGCGCAGTGCCCCGGTCAGCCGGCCTTCGGCTTGCGGCCGCGAGCGCCCGGCAGTTTCGCCGTCGAGGCGTAGATGGTCCGCCCGCGGATCGCCATGTTGACGTCCGGGCGGTGGACGGCGATCACCCGCTTCACGGATGCTCGCAGGGTCGGCACTTTGTCCGACGGGTCGAGCTCGATCGCGACGATGTCGTCATCGCCCCGCAGGCGCGCGAACGCCTTGCGGATCTCCTCCTCACGCTGCTGGGTTGCCAGCTGGCGCGGGCTCAGCGCGCGCTCGCGCAACTTGGGCGCGAGCTCATCCAACTTCGCGGCACGGATGCGCATGTGTCCTCGATGTGTGCGTTGCGTGACGTCGGCACGAATGATGACACGGCGGGGCCAGCGGAACACCTGTTTGGCGGCAGTCCTGCCCGGAATTGACGATGGTTGGGGCCCCAAACCTTGTCCTCAGCGTCGTATGCTTCAGCCCTTGGCGCACGGTGCGCCGTTGAGGGAGGTCCACGATGACGGATCCGGCCGGGGGCGCACCTACTCCCCCTCCGCCTTCTGGCAACTGGCAGTCACCGCAGCCCCCGCCGGCGGGCGCCCCGGGCGGGTTCAACCCCAACTTCCAGCAGGCCCCCGTGGAAGTCGGGCCCGCGCCGGGCGTCGTCTACGCCGACCTGATCACCCGGATCATCGCGCTCGTGATCGACTCGATCATCCTCGCGATCCCCTACTGGATCGTGAACGGCATCGTCGTCGGCATGTTCATCCTCAGCGGCGGCGCGATGTTCACGCTGCTCCTGCTCGTGGTCGGTGTCCTGTACGCCGCCCTGGCCGGAGCCTACTTCGTCTGGACGTGGACGACCCTGCGAGCGTCCTACGGCATGAAGTTCCTGAAGCTCGAGTGCGTCAACGCCGCCGACGGCGCCACGCTGACGCGCGACCAGGCGATCAAGCGCTTCATCTTCCTGTACGCGGGCAACCTGATCTCGATCATTGGCAGCAACGTGTTCGGCTTCGGGCTCGGCTCGCTGCTTGGCCTGCTCGGCCTGCTGTACACGCTGTACCTGCTGTACACCGCATCGCAGAGCCCCAAGCGCCAGGGCTTCCACGACATCCAAGCCGGCACCGTGGTGATCAAGCACCTCTAGCCGCGCCAGACCCCCAACGAACGGGGCCGGTCCGCCGGCCCCGTCTTCGCTTGTCCGGATCGACGGAGGCAGCTCCTCGCGTCCCGCCCGCGTGTACCCCATTGGGTGGACACCGCGCAGCCGACACGTCGTCCCGCTTCCCCGCAGGGCACGAATCGAAGCCAAGATCGCCCGAACAGCCCCCAAGGCGGTCGATTCGTACCCTGTCGGGCAGCGAGGCGACGACCCGGCGCCTCCGTATGCGCCCGCGAACGCACATGTGGCGACAGAGGCGGCGCACGCGAGGCAAGAGCACCGGCGGCGGCAGCGTGCTCACGATCGTGCGGTCGGCGCCGCCCTGCGGGACGAATCCGGCTGTGCCAACGGGTCAGGGCTCGAAGTCGAGGCTCCGCAGGTGCCGCGGCCGGAACACCGCCAGCGGCCGGCGGTCGAAGGCGGCCACCCGCCGGATCCCCAGCCGCTCCGCCGTCGCCACCAGCACCGCATCGGCGAGGCGCGGGCGGTGCTCGGCCGCCTCCGCCATCAGCTCGGCCGCCCGGCGCAGGTCCTCCGTCGTCGGCGCCACCAGGCGGATCGCGCCCGCCACCAGGCTCTCGAGCACCGCCAGGCTGGCCGCCGCGCCGAGCTCGCGCTGGAGCAGCACGTCCAGCTCGGAGAGGGACATCGCCCCCAGGAGCAGCGGCTCGTCGACGCGACGGAACCAGGCCACGGCCGCCTGGTGGTTGAGGTCCGCAGCGTCCGCGGCCGCCACGACCGCGGAGGGGTCGAGCAGGATTGCCACTCAGCCGCCACCCGGGCGCCGGCCGGCGTCGCGGCGGACGATCGCGCGCCCGTCCAGCGACAGGCGCCCGTGGCCGCTCCGCCCGATGCCCAGGAACGGGAACTCCGGGACCGCCTCGTGCGCGTCGAGCCACGCCTCCAGCGCGGCCGCGATGACCGAGGTCTTCGTGGTGCGCTGCCGGTGGACGTGGCGGTCGAGGCGGTCGAGGAGATCCGCGTCGAGCAGGATGGTGGTCCGCACCGTTGCCATATGACGTCATATCTACCACGGTAGACGGCTCGACGCCAGTTCCGGCACCATGCCGCCCATTCCCACGGCGCCCTCTGGAGACCACGCGATGACCCGCTTCGAGCCGAACCTCCGCATCCCTGGGCCAACGGCACTGCCGCCGTCCGTCCGCGAGGCCGGCGGGCGGCAGATGGTCAACCACCGCGGCGACGAGTTCAAGGCGCTGACCAAGCGCGTCGAGGCCGCGATGAAGCCGTTCTTCGGCACCGAGCACGACGTGATCCTGCTGACCTGCGCCGGGACGGGCGGGCTCGAGGCGGCCGTGGTCAACACGCTCTCCCCCGGCGAGCCCGTCCTGGCCGTCACGATGGGCGCCTTCGGCGACCGCTTCGCCAAGATCGCCGAGGTCTACGGCGCCGCGGTCACTCGTCTCGAGGTCGAGTGGGGTCGGGCCCCCGAGGCGCCTGCCGTGCGCGCCGCCGCGGCCGCGATCCCTGGCCTCAAGGCGGTCCTGCTCACCCACAACGAGACCTCCACCGGCGTCACCAGCGACATCGAGGCGCTGGCGGGCGCCGTCCGAGCGGCCGCCCCGGACGCGCTCGTCCTGGTGGACGGCATCTCCGCGCTGGGCGCGGTCCCGTTCGAGATGGACAGGTGGGGCTGCGACCTGGTGGTGACCGGATCCCAGAAGGCGTGGATGTCGGCGCCCGGCATGGCGTTCGTCGCGGTGGGGCCCCGGGCGTGGGCCGCTGCGGACGCAGCCGCGATGCCGCGCTTCTACCTGGACCTGCGGCGCCACCGCGACTCCCAGGCCAACGGCGAGAGCCCGTGGACGCCGGCCGTGGCGGTGATGTTCCAGGTGGACGAGGGCATCCGCCTGATGCAGGCCGAGGGCGAGGGCGTGCTCGCCCGCCACGCCGCCTGCGCGGCGATGACCCGCGCCGGGCTGCGGGCGCTCGGCTTCGAGCTGCTCGCCGACGACGCCGTGGCGTCCAAGACCGTCACGGCCGCCTGGATCCCCGACGGGCTCGACTGGAAGGCCTTCAACGGCGGCCTCAAGCGCCGCGGCCTCGTCGTGGCCGGCGGCCAGGGCAAGCTCAAGGGCCGGATCTTTCGCCTCGGCCACCTGGGATCGGTCACCACCGACGACATCATGGCGGCGATCAGCGCCATCGAGGCGCAGGCGCGGGAGGCCGGGCTCGCGGCGACGCCCGGCGCCGGGGTTGCCGCCGCACAGGCCGCACTCGCCGCGGCGGAGGCACGCTGATGAGGATCCTGGTCGTGGAGCCCCTCGCCGCGGAGGGGCTCGAGATCCTGTGCCGCCACCACGACGTCGACGAGCGGCTCGGCCTGCAGCGCGACGAGATCATCGCCCTGCTGCCCGAGTACGACGCCCTCGTTGTCCGGAGCCAGGTCAAGGTCGATGCCGCCATGATCGGCGCCGGGGCCCGGCTGGTGGTCGTCGGACGCGCCGGCGTCGGCGTCGACAACGTGGACCTCGAGGCGGCCACCAGGGCCGGGATCACCGTGGTCAACGCCCCGACCGGCAACACGATCGCGGCCGCGGAGCTGACCATCGCGCTGCTGCTGGGCCTCGCCCGCAAGACCGCCGCCGCCGACGCGTCGATCCGCCGCGGCGAGTGGAAGCGGGCGCAGTTCACGGGCATCGAGCTCCGGGGCAAGACCCTGGGCATCGTGGGCCTCGGCAAGATCGGGCAGACGATCGCCGTCCGCGCCCGCGCGATGCAGATGACCGTGATCGCGTCCGACCCGTTCGTGACCCCCGACCAGGCGGCCACCCTGGGCGTGGAGCTGCTGCCGTTCGAGGAGGTGATCGCACGCTCGGACGCCATCACCGTCCACGTCCCGAAGACCAAGGCCACCACCGGGCTGATCAACGCCGCCGTCATCGAGCGCATGAAGCCGGGCGTCCTGCTGCTCAACGTCGCCCGCGGCGGCATCATCGACGAGGCCGACCTCGCGGCGGCGCTCCGCAGCGGACGCGTCGCCGGGGCGGGCATCGACGTCTACACGGCCGAGCCGCCGACGGGAAACCCGCTCCTCGAGGCGCCCAACACGCTGCTCACGCCGCACCTCGGCGCCTCCACCGAGGAGGCGCAGGTGGCGGTGGCCGTGGAGGTGGCCGAGCAGATCCTCGACGTGCTCGACGGACGGCCCGCGCGGTACGCGGTCAACGCGCCGCTGCTCACGCCCGAGACCGCGAAGGCCATCGTCCCGTACCTGCCCCTGGCGGAGATCCTCGGGCAGTTCGCCGCCCAGATGCTCCCGGCCGCCCCCCGCACGCTCACCATCGAGATCGCCGGCGAGCCGGCGGCGCACGATGCCAGCTCGCTGGTGGCCGCAGTGCTCCGCGGCCTCATCGAGGCCACGACCGAGGAGCGCGTCAACCTCGTCAACGCGGGCACGCTCGCCAAGGCGCGTGGCATCAGCGTGGTGGAGCGCAAGGTCCCGAGCGCGGGCGCCTTCTCGTCGCTGCTCACCGTCACGGCGGAGGCGGACGGCGGGTCGATCACCGTCGCCGGGACCGTCGCCGGTGGCGAGCCGCGCCTGGTGCGCCTCGGCGCCCACGCCATGGACCTCGCGCCGGCCAACCACATGCTCATCACCAACCACCGTGATCGGCCCGGCACAGTGGGCCGGGTGGGCGTCATGCTCGGCCAGGCGGACGTCAACATCAGCTCGATGACGCTCGCCCGGTCCGCGCCGCGCACCGACGCGTTCATGGTGCTCGCGCTGGACGACGCCCCGCCCCCCTCGGTGATCGAGGCGCTCCACGCCGACGACGCCATGATCGACGTGTGGTCCGTGACGCTGGACGCCCACCAGTGACCGGCGGGCCGTCGCCCACGGGCCGTCGGGACGGTGCGCCGCTGATCCCCGACGGCCTCGACGCCACCGTCGTCCTGCTCCGGCACGGCGAGAGCGAGTGGATCCGCGAGGGGCGGTTCCAGGGCGCAGCCGAAACGCCCCTCTCCGCGCTCGGCCGCCGCCAGGCGGCGCTCGCGGGCGAGCGCCTCGCGCGGCCCCACGCCTCGCCGGCCATGCCCGTCCCGAGCGGCCTCCCGCTCGAGATCGTGCACTCGCCGCTCGGGCGCACCGCCGAGACGGCGCGCGCGGTCGCATCCGCGATCGCGGACCTCAGCCCAGCCGCCCCCCTCCCCGCGCTGCTGGCCGAGCCTGGCATCCGCGAGATCGGCCAGGGGGCATGGGAGGGCCTGACCACCGAGGAGATCGCTCGCCGCTGGCCCGACGAGCTCGCGGGCTGGCGGCGGGATCCGCTGGCGACCCACGCGCCGCACGGCGAGTCCGTGGCGGAGGTGGACGCCCGCGTGCGGCCGGCGCTGGCCCGCGTCCTCGACGAGCTCGGGCGGGACTACCCGCGCGGCACCACCGACCGGCCGCAGGTCCACGGGTACCACGGCGCCGGCGAGCTCGGCGACCAGCCGTGGTCGGTGCTCGTCGGCCACGACGGCGTGTTCAAGGTGGTCATGCTCGCGCTGTTCGACCTGCCGCTCGCCAAGTTCTGGTCGTTCTCGCTGGGGCTGACGGGGATCTCGGTGGTGGAGGTCCGCGGCGGGCGGCCCGTCCTGCGCGCGCACAACTGGACCGGCCACCTCGCCCCGATCGAGGACGACCTCGCCCGGGAGGCTGCCGAGCGGCGGGCGCGGTCCGGCGCGCTGTAGCCGGCTGGCGGCCGGGCGCTCATCGGCGGCGGCGCCTCCACGGGCGGCGCCGGAACACCAGGCGCACCAGTGACAGGCGCAGCCGGCGCATCGCCACCGCCACGGCGTGCTCCCGCTCGGGCGTGAGCTCGATCCGGGCGTAGGTCGTCTCCACCTTGGCGTCGGCGACCGTGGCGATGTCCGGCCGGGCCACGGGGACCAGTTCGCCCAGCGACGCGGCGTACTCGTAGACCGTCTGGGTCGGGCGGGGCGCGAACCCGAACCGCGACGCGGACCGGGAGAGCATGGTCCAGGCCGAGTCCGGCGTCACGTCTCCCCGCGGACCGCGCCACCAGGCGATGGCGATCAGAGAGCCGAGCGCCACGACGAGGAGCGCGCCGACGAGGACCGCCAGGGTCCCGTCCACGGGCTGGATCGGCGCGGGCGTCGTGCCGCCGCCCGGCGTCACGATGGGCGGGAACGGACGGGGCGTGCGGTGCGGATCGTCGGTCGACGTGCCGGCCGAGGGCGCGGGCGCGGAGGCGGACGGTACCGGCGCGCCCACCGGGAGCGGAACAGGCCGGCCCACGCCGCCGGTGGGGTCGAACGGGATCCAGCCGTAGCCCGGGAAGTACACCTCCACCCAGGCGTGGGCCTGCGAATTGTGGACCACCTCCTGGCCGCCCACGATGTCGGACGGCAGGAAGCCCTGCACGAGGCGGGTGGGGATCGGGTCGGCCGGGTTGGCGGCGCGCAGCAGGATGGCCATCGCCGACGCGTAGTGGAGGCAGTAGCCGATCCGGTACTGGGCGAAGCACTCGACGGCGCTCGGGCTCTGGCAGTTGACCGACCGCACGTCGGTCGCGTAGGTGAAGTAGTCCGACCGGAAGAACGCCTCCATCGTGCTCGCCAGCTCGAAGGGGTTGGTGCTCCCCGCCTTGGCCAGGATCGTCGTGAGCAGCTGGTCGGCATGCGGCCCCATCGCACCGGCCGGGACCTGCGTGTACTGCGCGGTGATGTCGTCGGGGTAGTCCGTCGAGGCGGCCCGCAGCTCGTTCTGCGTGATGCCGTCCTCCACGCCGAGGCGGGGCACGAGCGCCGTCACCGTGTACGGGGTGTCGGCAGGCACGCTGTCGCCGGAGAACCAGCCCTGCACGCCGGTGATGGACAGCGTGGACGGGAGGTCGACGCTCTGGGCGAGGCCCGGCGACAGCAGCGCGGTGTCGTGGTAGCCCGCCGGGTGGACGGTCACCTTCATGGTGTCCACCAGGTCGGGCGACGGCACCTCCGGCGAGCCGGCGAGCAGATCGGCGCCCGCCGGCACGTCCGCCGAGCGGGTCTCGCTCTGGACCCACCCGCCGAGGGCGAACACGTCGTACGTGGCGGCCAGGAACTTGAGGCCCTTCGCCGCTGGCGGCACGTCGGCCGTGAAGGCGACGCCCGAGTCGCTGAACCACTGGTTGCCGATCTGGGCCGCCGTGCCGAAGGACACGCCGCCGCCGCCGCGGATGTCGCCGCCGACGGGGAAGAGCCCCGAGACCTGCTTGGTGATCTGGACGAGCTGGCTGTTGAGCCCGGTCCACGCCCCGGCGAGCGGGCTCGACGCCGCGCGCTGGGTCAGGATGAGCGACGCGATCACCGCGCCCACGATGAAGACGGTGCCGCCGCGCAGGTAGAGCATCGAGATGGAGCCCGGGTCGCCGATCCGCCGCCGGGTCCACGTCGTCCGCTCCCCGAACACGTGCATCTGGACCAGGAGGAACAGCGAGACGCCCGTGTACAGCACCAGCCACTGCAGCTGGTCCCGACGCGTGAGCGCCATGTTGGCGAGCAGCACCAGACCGACGACGACCACCGCCGAGAGCGGGCGGCGGTGCCCGAAGACGGCGTACGCCCCGTACTGCATCGTCCCCCACACGAGACCGGCCAGCACCAGGACGTAGTGGACCTCCTGGGTGGTGAACGGCAGGCCGCGAACGGTCAGGTCGAGGTACGCCTGGAGGGTGCCGTTGGCCGTGAACCGGAACGCCTGGGCGGGCGGGACGCCCGGCAGCACGGCCCAGCCCGCGATGATCGGGAGCAGGAGGCCCGCGAACAGGGCGCCCACCATGTGGGTGGTCCAGCGCCCCCAGCCCGCCTTCGCCCCCGCGAAGCCCGCCAGCGCCCCGAGCAGCCCGCACTCGGCCAGGCAGTCGGTCAGGGCGCCGTGACCGTCCACCCAGGCCGGCTCGTCGATCGCCGTGGCCACGATGACGCCCAGCGCCGCCACGAGCAGCACGACCGACCAGCCCTCTGCAGGGGTCCAGCGGCGCTGCGGCTGCGGCTCGCCGCCATGGATGCTCATCGGGCGAGCACCTCGCCGAGGGCCCGCCCCGGGCCCACGACGTACGCGGGCAGCTCGTATTCCGCGAGCGCATGCCGCAGGGCGCGCGCGTGCTGGCGGAGGTCCGCGGCGGCCGCGGCGTCGGCGGGCGGGTCGAACTGCGCCTGGTCGAGCAGGATCACCACCACGCCCACGCCCCGGCTCCGCAGCGTGGCGAGGGGCCGGATGAACCCCGGCTCCAGCGTGGCGGTGATGACCGCGGCCGTCATGCCGCGGCGGAGCCGGCTGATGCCCGTGACCAGGACCTCGTCCAGCGGCGTGGCGCCGTCCGCCTCCACCGCGGCCAGCAGCTGCAGGATCTTGAGCCGCTGGCGCGCCCCGCGGTCGGCCGGGATGACCGTCGTCCGGTGGCCGCTGACCGTGAGGCCGACGGCGCGGTTCTCGCCGATCGCCTTGTCCGCGATCGACGCCGCCGCGCGTACGGCCACCTCGGTCGTGGAATCGTCGCCCTCGCCCGCCTCGAGCTCGGCGTCGAGGTCCAGGAACAGCCAGACGTCGGTCGTCTGCTCCAGGTCGAACTCCTTGACGAAGATCTCGCCCGAGCGGGCGGTCGTGCGCCAGTGGATCCGGTTCATCGAGTCGCCCGGGGCGTACGGGCGGACGGTGGTGGCGAGGGGCGTCGTCTGGAGGGTCCGCTCCGGCGAGGCGTGGGCGCCCTCGATGCTCGCGGGCGGCAGCCGGAAGAACGGCAGCGGGTCGATCCGGGGGTACACCACCAGCGTGATGCCGTGGCCGACGCCCGCGGACGCCTCGAAGAAGCCGAACGGGTCGCCGGTGCGGACCTGGAGCGGATCGATGCGGAAGTGCCCCCGCTGGTCGAGCAGCGCGCGGACCAGCCACGAGCGCTCGCCGCGGGCGCCGAGCGAGAGCGCGCGACCGGGCAGGCCGCCCGGCAGGTTCGAGGGGTTGTGGACCTCCAGCCACGGCTTCGGCAGCCGACCGGTGTTGCGGATGGTGTAGGTGATGCGCAGGCGGTCGCCCACGTGGCCCGTCAGCTGGCTGACCGCGTAGCCGGCCTCAAGGTCGGCCAGTCCAAGGCGCGTGAGGATATAGCTGCCGCCGCCGACGAGCAGCCCCAGGTACACCAGGAAGAACAGGAAGGGGTAGCCGGTCGAGAACGCCGCGATCGCGAGGACGATGGCGAGGCCCAGGAGCTGCAGCCGCCGGATCACGGTCGACCCTGTCCGTGCCGCGCTATTCGGCGACCGGGCTCGGTCTGGTCTCGCGCGGACCGCCGACCGTGCGGCGCGCCGTCTCGATGGGCGTCGAGTCGAGCAGCTCCCCGATGACGTGGGCGGAGGAGACGTCGTGGATGGTGCTCGCCGTCTTGATGATCACGCGGTGGGCCAGCGCGGGCTCGGCGAGCGCCTTGACGTCGTCGGGGATCACGTAGTCGCGGCCCAGCAGCCCGGCGAGCGCCTGGGAGGCGCGGTACAGCGCGATCGACCCGCGCGGGCTGGCCCCGAGGTACACGTCGGGGTGGGCGCGGGTCGCCGCCACGAGGCGGACGATGTAGCTGCCCACGGCGGGGTCCACGTAGATCTCGCGGACCGCGGCCTGCAGCTCCCGCAGCTCTTCGCCGGTGCAGACCTCCTCGAGCTCGTCGAGGGGGTGCGAGACCTTCTGGTCGTCGAGGACGCGGATCTCGTCGTGCAGCGCCGGGTAGCCGAGCCGGAGCCGGAGCAGGAACCGGTCGAGCTGGGCCTCGGGCAGGGCGAACGTGCCCTCGTACTCGATGGGGTTCTGGGTCGCGATGACCAGGAACGGGTCGGGCATCTGGTGCGTCACACCGTCGATCGTCGCCTGGCGCTCGTCCATGCACTCGAGCAGCGCGCTCTGCGTCTTGGGCGTGGCGCGGTTGATCTCGTCCGCGAGCACGACCTGGCTCATGATCGGGCCCGGACGGAACTCGAACTCCTGGGTCTTCTGGTTGTAGATCGAGAGTCCGGTGACGTCGGACGGCAGCAGGTCCGGCGTGAACTGGATGCGCCGGAACGAGCAGCCGAGACTCCTGGCGATCGACTTCGCCAGCACCGTCTTGCCGGTCCCGGGCACGTCCTCGATGAGCACGTGGCCGCGGCACAGCAGTGCCACCAGCGCGAGGCGCACCTCCTGGTGCTTGCCGACGATGACTCGCTCAACATTGTCGAGGACCCTGTCGCCGATCTCTGCGATGCTGCCCATCGGTCTCCCGTCGTGGCGCGGCGAGCGGCCGCTTCTCCATGCGGGCCTCTCGCAGGCCCTCCCCTCCCGGGACGCCACCCCACGGACAGGCGCGAAGCTTTCCGTCTTGCGGAGTGTACGGCGCAAGACGGAAAGCAGTTCTGGGGCGTGACGGCGGGGACGGTCGAATCGGGCCGCGGGTGGCCGCCGGACGGCGGACCCCAGCCCTAGCCGCGGATCAGCGTCAGGCCGCCCGCCCACAGGACCATCAGGCAGCCGATCGCAGCCATCACGCCCAGGAAGGGCTCGCCGCCCACGAACGACGCCGCCGCGACGCCCGCGAACAGGGCGGCCATGACGAGGGCGATGAACGCAAGGCCGATGCGCTCGATGAGCGGTCGCGGCCGGCGGTCCAGAGGTCGATCGCCGTCTTCGGGGGCGGAGCGCGGGTCCATGGCGTCAGGCTACCCTCCCCCGGCTACGACGTCCCGTAGAGGGCGAAGAACTGCTTGAGCAGCGAGCCTGCCAGCGGGGCAGCCCGCTCGCCACCCCGGCCGCCGTGTTCCACGACCACCGCGATCGCCACCTTGGGGTTGTCCACCGGCGCGAACCCGATGAACCACGAGTTCGGCTCGCCGGTGCCGCCCAGCTGGGCCGTGCCGGACTTCCCCGCGGTAGGGATCCCGGGCACGGCCGCCCCGGTCGTGAAGAGTCTGCCGAGGTTGCCCTCGACAGCCCGCTCCATCGCCGTCTTGATCGCGGCCGCGTCCTCGGCCGACAGCACACGCCGCCAGGTCTCGGGGGCGATCGACCGGGCCCCCGTGGCGGCGCCGGTCAGGGCCGTCACCAGCTGGGGCTGCATCAGCCATCCGCCATCCGCCACCGTCGAGGCCACGAGCGCCATCTGCAGCGGCGTCACCACGGTCTCGCCCTGGCCGAAGGCGGCCGATGCCAGCTCGGCATCGTCCGCGAACCCGCCTGGCGCGGGGCCGTCGCCGTTGGTGAGGCGGCTGGCCGACGTCGGCAGGTCGAACGGGATCGGCTGGCCGAAGCCGAGCTTCGCGGCCTCCTCGACAAGCCGCTCGCCGCCGATCGCGATCCCGGTGAGCGCGTACCAGATGTTGCAGCTGACCTCGGTGGCGCCCGCGAGGTCGAGGGCCGTCCCGTCCGTCTGCGGATGGTGGCCGTCCTTGATGCGGAACCCGTCGACGAGCAGGCCGGCCGTCTCGTCCGCCGGCTGCTGCGGGTACGTGGTGCTGGGCGTGATGGCCCCGCTGTCGAGCCCGGCGATCGCGGTGACGATCTTGAGCACCGAGCCCGGCACGTACTGGCCGAGGGTGGCGCGGGGCAGGAGCGGCATGTTCTTGTCGGACTGGAGCGCGGTCATGGTGGCGGCGGCGGTGCTCGGGTCGGCGACTGCCGAGGCGTTGAAGGTGGGGGTCGAGGCGAGCGCGAGGACCTGGCCGGTGGCGGGGTCCAGCATCACGACGGCCCCCTTGTCCGAGCCGAGGCCGGCGACTGCCGCCCGCTGCAGCCGGAGGTCGAGCGACAGCCGGAGGCCCAAGACGCTGCTGGCATTGGGGAACAGCTTCCCCGCGAGGCCCGACAGCGGGTCTCCCGTCGTGAGCCCGAGAAGCTGCGCGTTGTAGGCGCGCTCGAGGCCGGCGGTCCCGTACTGCTGCGACGCATACCCCACCACCGAGCTGAGGCTCGGGTCCCGGTACTGCCGGAGCGCCTCGCCGTTCTGGTCGCGGACGCTGCGGGCCAGCCACGACCCATTGCGGTCCACGATCGGGCCCCGCAGGGTCCGGCGTGCTGCCGCCACCACGGACGGGTTGTCGGGCCGCGTCGACAGCCATTGGGCGTCCACCACCTGCCACCAGCCCGCGCCCGCCGCGAGGACGGCGAACGCGACGACCAGCGCCAGGCCGGTCCGGACAACGTTGGCGCCGATCGGGCGGACGGCTCGGGTTGGTCCTGGCAGCGGCGCCCGGGCGTCCACGGCCTCCACGGGCTCGGTCGGGGCGGGCGTGGGGAGGATCCGGTCGCCGCTGATGGGACTACCCTCGCTCACAGAGGCCTCCTCCGGGGAACGCTCGCGCCGCTTGTCCCGCGAGGACTGAGGTGAGACGGCGTCCCCGGAGGTGG